>NZ_JBJDRK010000009.1:0-99072 GCF_044987405.1 Microbacterium sp. ZW T2_14
GGCGGGGGCCGGCTCGGCCGCGCGTGCGGGAGCAGCACCCGATTCGTACGCCGCCAGCTTGGCCCGCAGTTCCTCGGCCTCGGCGATGGACTTGCGCCACTCCACGACGATCTCGTCGAGGAAATCGTCCACCTCATCGGGGTCGAAACCCTCCTTGAAGCGGACGTGCTGGAACTGCTTGGTGACGACGTCATCGGGGGTCAATGCCATGGTGATTCCTCTTTCGAGCGTCTGGTCGCTGGCCGATGTCGGGGCGACCGCCGGCTGGCGGCCGTTCGTATCAGCAAAGCATAGTCATCGGTTCTGGGAGTGTCGAAGACGACGCGACGGTCGGCGCGCGTCGTCGGTTCAGCCCGCGAGGGTGCGCGTGATGCTGAGCAGGATGAAGCAGCCCAGCATCGTCAGCGCGAACCCGAAGTCGATCGCGACGGCACCCACGCGCAGCGGCGGAATGAAGCGCCGGAACAGCCTGATGGGCGGGTCGGTGACGGTGTAGATCAGCTCCGCGACGACGAGCCCGGCGCCCCGCGGGCGCCATTCGCGGTTGAAGAACGGAATCCAATCGAGGATCAGCCGCGCCAGCAATACGAAGACATAGAGCAGCAGCGCGAGGTTGAGGATCGCTGCGATGAGTTGTACGACGGCCACGAAGCCAGACTACGGCTGCGTGAAGGGGACCGAGTCCGGGTCCGCCTGGGCGACGGCTCCGTCGCCCGACACGGCGACGTTCTCGGGCGAGAGCAGGAACACCTTGCTCGTGACACGCTCGATGCGGCCGTACAGGCCCAGGGAGAGCCCGCTGGCGAAGTCGATCAGACGGCGCGCGTCGGCGTCGCTCATCTGCGAGAGGTTGATGATGACGGGGATGCCGTCACGGAAGTTCTCGGCGATGATCTGGGCGTCCCGGTACTGCTTGGGGTGCACCGTGAGGATCTCGTTGATCGTCGCGGGAGCCGGCTGACGCACGACCGCGGGGCGGTGGATCGGGGTGATCGGCGCTGCGGGCTTGTCGACCACCTGCTCCGACTTCCGAGCACGCGGCTGGGGCGCCGGCTCTTCGTAGACCTCTTCCTCGTCGGCGAGGCCGAGGTACACCATGGTCTTCTTGAGCGGGTTCGACATCTGATCCTCCGTAGTGCTCATCTGTTCCGAGGTTAACCGTGTTGTGGTCTGGGGCCGGTGATTGCCGAACCGATCCGAAGGTGTGTCGCGCCGGCGGCGATCGCTTCCGCGAAGTCGGCCGTCATGCCGGCGGAGATCCAGTCCGCGTCGGGCACGACCGTGCGCACGGCGCCCGAGAGGGTGTTCAGCCGCGCGAATGCGGCCGCCGGCGGCTCGTCGAGCGGCGCGACGGCCATGACGCCGCGCACGCGCAGCGACGCGAGCGCGGCGACGTGCGAGGCGAGCGCCTCGAGATCGCCGGGGTCGACTCCACCGCGACCGGGGTCGTCGGTGAGGTTGACCTGCAGCAGCACGTCCAGCGCCGGCTCGTCGGGCTCGCCGGCCGCGTCCAGCGCATCGGCGAGGCGCGCGCGGTCGAGCGAATGGACGACGGATGCCGCGCCACGGATCGCGCGCGCCTTGTTGGTCTGCGCCTGCCCGATGAAATGCCAGCGCAGGCCGGGGAGATCGCCGACCTCGACGACCTTGCGGCTGAACTCCTGCTGCCGGTTCTCCCCCACGTCGCGGACGCCGAGCTCGTAGAGCTCGCCGACGAGCGACGCGGGGTGGAACTTGGTCACGACGATGCGCGTGAGCGACGACGGATCGCGACCGGCCGCGCGCGCGGCATCCGCAATCCGCTCATCGATCGTCGCGAGACGCGCGCGCAGTTCTCCCACGGCCGAGCGAGCCGACCGTTTACTTGAGGAAGTCGGGGATGTCGAGATCGTCATCGCCGAACGCCGCGTCGTACGACGACTCGGTGACCGCGCCGACGGGCACCGGCACGGCCGACTGCTCGACGACGTCGCGGTCCTTGGCGGCCTCGTCGGCGGGCGTCACCGGCACAGCGGGCGTCGAGACGATGCGCGACGCCGTGATCGGCTCGATGCGCTTCTCGGGCTCGCCGCCGTCGAAGCCGGCCGCGATGACGGTGACGCGCACCTCGTCGCCGAGCGTGTCGTCGATGACCGTTCCGAAGATGATGTTGGCCTCCGGATGCGCGGCCTCCTTGACGAGCTGCGCGGCGTCGTTGATCTCGAAGATGCCGAGGTTCGATCCGCCCTGGATCGACAGGAGCACACCGTGCGCGCCCTCGATCGACGCTTCGAGCAGCGGCGACTCGACCGCGAGCTCGGCGGCCTTGATGGCACGATCGGCGCCGCGTGCGGAGCCGATGCCCATGAGGGCCGAACCTGCTCCCTGCATGACCGACTTCACGTCGGCGAAGTCGAGGTTGATGAGACCCGGCGTGGTGATGAGATCGGTGATGCCCTGCACACCGGCGAGGAGCACCTGGTCGGCCGTCGCGAACGCCTCGATCATCGAGATGCCGCGGTCGCTGATCTCGAGGAGGCGGTCGTTCGGCACCACGATGAGGGTGTCGACCTCTTCCTTGAGCTTCGCGACGCCGGTCTCGGCCTGCTGCTGGCGTCGGCGGCCCTCGAACGAGAAGGGCTTGGTCACGACACCGATGGTGAGCGCGCCGATCGACTTGGCGATCTTCGCGACCACCGGCGCGCCGCCGGTGCCCGTGCCGCCGCCTTCGCCCGCGGTCACGAAGACCATGTCGGCGCCGCGCAGCGCTTCTTCGATCTCTTCCGCATGGTCTTCGGCCGCGCGGCGACCCACCTCCGGGTCGGCGCCTGCGCCGAGCCCGCGGGTCAGCTCGCGCCCCACATCGAGCTTGACGTCGGCGTCGCTCATCAGCAGCGCCTGGGCGTCGGTGTTGATGGCGATGAACTCGACGCCCCGCAGGCCGAGCTCGATCATGCGGTTGACCGCGTTGACGCCGCCGCCGCCGACGCCGACGACCTTGATGACGGCGAGGTAGTTCTGGTTCTGGCTCATGCCGGCCTCCGTAGCCCTGGACCTTCTAAACCTTCAACCTCTAGTAGAGGTATAAAGAATTGCCCGGTATGCAATTCCTTGACTCGAAAGTAAGCGGACACTGCGCTCGCGCCCGCAACGCATCGGCGTGTCGCGGCATCCCGTCGCGGAAGTCGTGACGTCGGCGTCAGCGGATGACGATCGCGTCGGGCGACGACACGTCATAGCTGGAGACATCGGCCGGCGGCCGGGCCGCCATGGCGGTGGCCAGCACCACCGCCTTGCGCGCGGACTGCTCGGCACTCCCCCACACGACCTGCGCGTTCGAACCGCCCAGTGTGAGGGTGACGTCGTCGGGCGTGGAGGCCGTCACTTCCGTCACCTGCGCGCGGATGTCGTCGGGCAGCGACCGCATCACCTGTCCCGCCGCGGCGAAGGCGTCCGAATCCACACCGCCGGTGACCGTGAGCAGGGGTGTGCCGGGACTCGGCTCGCCCGACGCCGTGGTCGACAGCGCGACGCCGGCCGCATCGACGAGCGTGTACCCCGCGCGGGTCTCGATGAGTCCGATCGGCGTGCGCTCGACGATGCGCACCACCAGCTCGTGGGGCGGACGCGCCTCGAGCGCGTAGGTCTCGATCAACGGGAACGCGACGAGCTCGGCCTTCACGGCGCTCTCGTCCACAAGAGGCAGAGGCGTGCCGAGCTGTCCGGACAGCGCGTCGGCGACGTCGTCGGCTGCAAGCTGCTGCGCGCCCACCACCGTGATCTTCTCGACTCCGAACAGCGGGCTGTACGCGGCGCCGATGGTGCCGAGAGCGAGGAGGACCACGGATGCCGCGACTCCGAGCCAGATCGCGCGCCGGCGTCGCTGACGCACGGTGAAGCGGCGGATCTCGGCGCGCAGCGCCTTGCGCCGCGCCCGCGAGGCCTTCCAGACCTCGCGGAAGCCGACGTCGCCGGCATCCGGAGTCTTTCCGCGCGAGGTCTTCTCGCGGGGGGTCTTCTCACCATCCGGCACCCGCCCGGGGTCCGCCGCAGAGGCCGTCTCCGGCCGAGCCGTCGGCGGCGCCAACGGGATGACGGGCGCCGTTTCGTTCTCGTCGAGGGGCAGCCCCTCCGTGTGCTCCGGCTCCGGGACATCGGTGGGTCGGGGCTCGCGGGATCGTTCGTCCGAGACCGGCCGCGTCGGCGCGGCAGCACTCGCCGCGCCGCGCGAGGCGACCGGCGGCTGCGGCAACGGCGACGGGCGGCGCATGCGGTCCTACTCCGTCGGGCTCGTGGTCTCGGCCGGGTGAGACGCGCCGGCGGTCGCGCGACCCAGCGCCTCGAGCACCTGCGGGATGATCAGGTTCACGTTGCCGCAGCCGAGGGTGATCACGTAGTCGCCGTCTCGGGCGACCGAGGCGGTGTAGTCGGCGGCCTCCTGCCAGTCCGGCACGAAGTGCACGTGCGACGGGTCGGCGAAGGCGTCGCTCACGAGCTCGCCGGTCACGCCCGGCACGGGATCCTCCCGGGCACCGTACACATCCAGCATGACGGTGTGGTCGGCATAGCGCTCGAGCACATCGGCGAACTCCTGGTACATGTCCTTCGTCCGGGAGTACGTGTGGGGCTGCTGGATCGCGATGATGCGCCCCTCGCCCACGACGGTGCGAGCGGCTGCCAGGGCCGCCGCGACCTCGGTCGGGTGGTGGGCGTAGTCGTCGAAGACGCTGACGCCGCGTTCGACCCCGTGCAGCTCGAAGCGCCGCACCGTGCCTGAGAAGCCTTCGACCGCGCGCACTGCGGGCTGGAGCTCGTGGCCGAGTGTCAGGAGCACCGCGACGGCTCCTGCGGCGTTGATCGCATTGTGCGCACCGGGGATCGGCAGCCGGGCGTCGACGGTGGTCCCGGCGTGCGTGATGCGGAAGGAGACGGGTCCGTCCGTGATGATGTCGCTCACGCGCACCGTCGCATCCTCGGACTCACCGAAGGTGACGACATGCGGATGGGTGAGCTGCGCGGCCACCAGCCGGGCGCCGGCATCGTCGGACGAGATGACGACGGCTTCTCGCGCCTCGTTCGCGAACCGGGCGAACGCGCCGTAGAACGCCTCTCGCGTGCCCCAGTGATCGAGGTGGTCGGGGTCGACGTTGGTGATGAGGGCGATCGACGTGTCGTACAGGAGGAACGTCCCGTCCGACTCGTCCGCCTCGATGACGAAGAGGCCGTCGCGCCCGCTGCCGCTCGACACGCCGAGCTGTGCGATCACACCGCCGTTGACGAACGTGGGGTCCACGTCCAGGTCGCGCAGCGCCGTCACGATCATGCCCGTCGACGTCGTCTTGCCGTGCGCACCGGCGACCGACACGAGCCGGCGTCCGCCGATGAGCCAGTGCAGCGCCTGCGAACGGTGGATCACGTGCAGGCCGCGCTCCTTGGCGAGCAGGAACTCGGGGTTCTCGGGCCAGATCGCACCGGTGTGCACGACGGTGTCGACGTCGTCGGCGAGGTTCGCCGCGTCGTGACCGACGTAGACCGTCGCCCCGAGCTCGGCGAGTTCGCGCAGCCCCTTGCTGTCGGCGCGGTCGGACCCGGACACGCGGATGCCGCGCTCCAGGAACATGCGGGCGAGCCCCGACATGCCGGATCCGCCGATTCCGATGAAGTGGGCGGCGGTGATGTCGTCGGGGATGGGAAGACTGAGATCGGGTCTGATCATGGCCCGTCAATCCTAAGTTGGGCGGCGGTGACCACGGCCCCGGCGCGCTGAGGCAGGTGGTGTGCGCCTCGAGTTTGTGTTGACACATTGGTACAGAACGCGTACAAAGGAGGCGTGAACATCGATGACGAGGTCGTGAAGGCCTTGAACGCCGCATTCCTCCTCGTCCTGCTGCTGCTGTGCGTCGGGCTTGTCATCGCGATGTCTTCGAAGACGTCCGCGTACGCCCGCGCAGACCGATTCTCGGTGCGCGTGCGCCTTCCATACGGAACCACGACGACCCGGGAATCGGTCGTTCGGCGGGGTCGTGTCAGCAGCCTCACGACAGCCGTCACGATGCTGGTGATGACGGTGGCCCTTTCACCGCTCCTACTCGCTCCCGTTGCGGTCAACCCGGCATTTCCGATCATCGTGGTCATCCCAGTGCTCGTCGCGACAGGGTTCGCCTCGGCCGTCGTCAGCGTCCGGGAGCGACTTTTCCGGCCTGCACCCGACGCACCGCGAGTGGCCCGAGCCCGTGCACTGGGCGCGGTGGATTATCTCGATCGATTCCGGCTCGTGCTGCCGTGGACTCTCGCCGTAGCTGCTGTCCTCGCGTTCACAATGCTCGCCCTGCAGTGGGTCCGCCAGCCGTCCCGCGTGGACGACGCCTACGCAGCAGCTGCGGTCTTCGCACTGGTCCTCACCGCAGTCGTGCTCGTCGCGCTGCCACCCGTGGAGCGACTGGTGCTGGCGCAGCCGCAGCCGGCCACGGACACCCTGGAACTCGCATGGGACGACGCGTTCCGCACGACGACGCTCAGCGCGCTGCGACTTTCCGCGGCGCTGCCCGCCTGGTTGGCATGTGCGCTCGCGCTGGCCGCCCTCTGGCTGGGGGCAGACGGACTGTTCAGCACATTCGCGAGCCAGGTGCCCACGTGGGGCGTCATCGCCCTCACGTTCCTCTACCCGAGCACGGGACGCCGTCTTCGCGCCGGGCTCTACCCGGAATGGCTCCGCCGACCCGTCGCCGCGGAAGGGACTGCCGCATGATCGTCATCGACCCGTCCTCGCCTGTCCCCCCGTTCGAGCAGCTCCGCGCCGGCCTGGTCGACGCCGTCGCGTCCGGTGAGCTTGCCGCCGGCGCACGGCTTCCCACGGTCCGCCGCCTTGCCGAAGACCTGGGCATCGCACCCGGCACGGTGGCACGCGCGTACCGCGAGCTCGAGGCATCCGGCATCATCGAGACCCGTGGCCGCAACGGCACGTTCGTCGCGTTCGACGCCGATCCGGCTCGTCAGCAGCTCCAGCGCGCCGCCGCCGCCTTCGCCGAGCAGGTGCGGGAGTTGCGCCTCGACGCCGACGAGGCGCTCGCGATCGTCACCGCCGCGCTGCGGGGCGGTGAGGCGTCACCCGCGTCCTGAATGCTGGAGGGCCTCGTCGATCATCGCGACGACGTTCTCGGTTCCGGTGCGGGTGCCGACGGATGCCGCCGCCGCCGCCATCGCGGCACGCCGGGTTTCGTCGGTGAGGAGCGGGATGACCTCGGAGCGCACGCGGTCACCCGTGAACCCGGCATCCGGAATCAGCATCGCGGCTCCGGCGCGGACGGCGGACGCGGCGTTGAGAGCCTGCTCGCCGTTGCCGACGGCGTACGGGACGTAGACGGTCGGGATGCCGAGCGCGCTGATCTCGCTGACCGTCGCGGCACCGGCGCGCGACACGACGACGTCCGCCAGCGCGAAGGCGAGGTCCATGCGGTCGAGGTAGCGGCGCACCGCGTATCCCGGCACGCCCGGGTCGGTCAGCGTCGAACGCTCCCCCGTCGCGTGCAGCAGCTGCCAGCCGGCGTCCAGCACGTCGCGCCAGGCGGCTCCGTGCCCCTCGCCGAACGCCTCGTTGAGCCGCTGGGCGCCGAGAGAGCCGCCGAAGACCAGCACGACAGGCTTCGCCGGGTCGAGCCCGAAGTACTCGGCCGCCTCCGCCCGGAGCGCCCCGCGGTCGAGGCTCACGATCTCGCGGCGCAGCGGCATCCCCACGACCCGCGAACGCTTCAGCGGCGTGCCCTCGAAGGCGACACCGACACCCGCGGCTCGGCGCGCGCCGAGCACGTTCGCCAGACCGGGGCGCGCGTTCGCCTCGTGCACGACGAACGGCACGCGCGCGCGGCGGGCCGCGACGTAGGCGGGCGCCGATGCGTAGCCGCCGAACCCCACGAGGACATCGACCCCGCGCTCGGCGATGTGACGGCGCACCTGAGCGATCGCCCGCGGGAACCGCGCCGGGAACGCGGCCGCTGCCGTGTTCGGGCGCCGCGGGAACGGCACCTTGTCGACGAACAGCAGCTCGTAGCCGCGTTCGGGCACGAGCCGCGCCTCGAGTCCTTCGCGGGTGCCGAGCACGAGCACCTCGGCCTCGGGATCCCGTGCGCGCAGCGCATCGGCGACAGCGAGGAGCGGGTTGACGTGTCCGGCGGTACCGCCGCCGGCCAGGAGGTACGTCGTCACTCCCCGAGCCTACCTGGCCGCGCCGACGGGGTTCGGGGCGCACGGCGCCCGTTCGGGGCGCACGTCACCCGCCCCGAACGGTCGCGCCGCGCCCCAAACCCCGCGGGCACACCGAAGGTGACGGCACGACGACGGTCGGGACGGATGCCCAGGCTCAGCGGACGGCGCGGAGCTTCGCGCGCTCGCGCGCGGCCCGCGCGGCGGCGATGGCGGCCTCACGCCGGGCGACGGAGGCCGGGAGGGAGCGCGCGAACGCGAGCAGCACCCCGGATGCGAGCAGCACCGACAGCAGCGACGTGCCGCCCTGCGACATGAACGGCAGCGGCACACCGAGGACGGGGAGCACGCGCAGCACGACGCCGATGTTGATGAGCGCCTGCCCGATGATCCACACGGTGATGCCGCCTGCGGCGATGCGCACGAACGGATCGTCGGTCTTGCGGATGACGTGGAAAGCGCCGACGGCGAACAGGGCGAAGAGCGTCAGCACCACAGCGCAGCCGATGAGACCGAGCTCCTCACCGACGATCGCGAAGATGTAGTCGTTCGCCGCGGCCGGCAGCCAGTCGTACTTCTCGCGCGAATTGCCGAGGCCCAGCCCGAAGACGCCGCCGCTGGCGAGACCCCAGATGCCGTGCAGCGGCTGGTAGCAGGAGTTGAGGTAGTCGGCGAGGCAGTCCTGATCCAGGAAGCTCATGATGCGCTTCATGCGGTTCGGGCTGGTGATCGCGAACACCGCGAGCCCCGCCGCAGCGACCAGCAGCGGGATCACGAACAGCCGCAGCTTGACGTTGGAGAAGAACAGGGCGCCCAGGAGGACGAGCACCAGGATGATCACCGTGCCGAGATCGTGTCCGGCGAGGACGGTGGCGAAGACGGCGATCGATACCGGCACGACCGGGATGAACACGTGCTGCCACTTGCTCAGCAGGGTCTGTTTGCGGAACAGCACGAACGCCAGCCAGAGCGCCAGACCGAGCTTGAGGAACTCGGACGGCTGTGCCTGCACGCCGCCGATGTTGATCCAGTTGCGGTTGCCGTCGTTGTCGATGCCCAGCGGCGTGAACACGAGCATCTGGACCGCCACGCCGACGATGAGCGCGGGCCACGCGATCTTCTTGTAGAAGCTGATCGGCAGACGGCTGGCGATGAACATGAGGGGGATGCTCACCGCGGCGAACATCACCTGCTTCAGCACCATCTCCCAGGGGGCCTCGCCCTGGGCGGTGGCGGTCGCCGACGTCGCCGACAGCACCATGACGAGGCCGAAGACCGTCAGCAGGAGCGCCGTGGAGGCGATGAGCAGGAACTCGCTGGGCACCGGCGCGAAGACGCGGCCGAGCGAGACGCGGGCGGCGAGCCCGCGTCGCGCGGGAGGCTCAGGCGGAGTCGGGGTCTCCCGGGTTCGGGGCGGCTGCGTCGTGGTCATCCGGCTCCCCCGTTCCGATCCGTTCCCTCACCGCCGCAGCGAATCTGCGACCGCGGTCCGCATACGACGCGAACTGGTCGAAGGATGCCGCGGCGGGAGCGAGCAGAACCACGTCCCCGTCACGCGCCACCCCTGCCGCCAGCTCCACGACCTGCGCCATGACCTCTTCAGTCTCAGCGGCGTCGACCTCGAATACCGGCACCGCCGGCGCGTGTCGCTCGAACGCGGCGACCACCGCTGTCCGGTCGACGCCGATCACGATGGCCGCTTTCGCGCCGGCACCGCGACCCGACACGAGCTCGGAGACGTCGACGCCTTTGAGCAGACCGCCGACGACCCACACGGCGCCCGGGTAGGCGGCGAGCGACGAGGCTGCCGCGTGCGGGTTGGTGGCCTTGGAGTCGTCGACCCAGGTGATGCCGCCGTGGCGCGCGATGACCTCGATGCGGTGCGGGTCCAGCCGGAAGGCGCGCAGGGCATCCCGGATCGCCGCAGGCGCGACGTCCAGCGAGCGCGCCAGCGCGGCAGCCGCCAGGACGTTGGAGACGATGTGCGGAGCGGCGAGGCCCAGCGAGGCGAGCTCGTCGACCGTGGTGAGCTCCAGCGCGCTGGTGCGGCGGTCGTCGAGGAAGGCGCGGTCGACGACGATGCCGTCGACGAGACCGAGGTCGCTCGGCCCCGGCACGCCGAGGTCGAAGCCGATGGCGCGCGCGCCCTCGACCACCTCGGCGTCTTCGACCATGCGCTGGGTCGCGGCATCCGCTTTGTTGTAGACGCACGCGACACGCGTGTTGTCGTACACGTGCGCCTTGGCCACGCGGTACTCGTCGAAGGAGCCGTGCCACTCGAGGTGGTCGTCGGCGAGATTCAGGCAGACGGCCGCCCACGGCGACAGCGGGTCGGGCGAGTCCTGCAGCCCCAGGTACCAGAGCTGGTGGCTCGACAGCTCGACCACGAGGGCGTCGAAGCCGGACGGGTCGCGCACGGCGTCGAGCACCGGCGTGCCGATGTTGCCCACCGGCGCTGCCCGCAGTCCGCCCGCCACGAGCATGTTCGCGGCGAGGCGCGTGGTCGTGGTCTTGCCGTTGGTGCCGGTGATGAGAAGCCACTCCGCCGGCGTGCCGTCCGCGCGCAGGACCTTGTCGCGCACGCGCCAGGCGAGCTCGACGTCGCCCCAGAGCGCGATGTCGTTCTGCAGCGCCCACGCGATGACGGGATGCCGCGGCGAGAAGCCGGGCGACGCCACGACGACCTCGGGCGAGAAGTCGGCGAGCTCCGCGGGCACGGACGCGAGCGACCCTGTCCACAGGCGCGCCCCGATGACCGGAAGCAGCCGCGCGTACTCCTCATCGGCCTGCTCCGTGGCGACGAGGACGTCGGCGCCGAGCTCGGCCAGGGTGTCGGCGACCGAGAAGCCGGTGACCGACATCCCGAGCACCGCGACGCGGAGGCCCTTCCAATCGGCGTTCCAGCTGGTGAGGGCGGACAGTCGTTCCGAGGTCATGTGCGGGAGAGCCATTCGACGTAGAAGAATCCGACCCCCGACACCGCGAGGAGACCGGCGATGATCCACATGCGCACCACGATCGTGACCTCCGACCAGCCGCGCAGTTCGAGGTGGTGGTGGAACGGGCTCATCAGGAACAGGCGTTTGCCGCGCGTGATCTTGAAGTAGAGACGCTGCAGGATCACAGAACCCGGCCCGATGATGAAGACGCCGGCGACCAGCACGGCGAGCAGCTCGGTGCGGGTGAGGATCGCCATCGCGGCGATCACGCCGCCGATGGCCATCGATCCGACGTCACCCATGAAGACCTTGGCCTTCGGCGCGTTCCACCACAGGAACCCGATCAGAGCGCCGACGAACGACGCCGAGACGATCGCCAGGTCGAACGGGTCGCGGGTCGGATAGCAGGCGGCCTTGGCGGCTGCCGACAGCGCCTCCCCGCCCCAGCACGCCTGGTTGAACTGCCAGAAGGCGATCAGGCTGTACGCGCCGATCACGAAGATGCCGGCGCCGGCGGCCATGCCGTCGAGGCCGTCGGTCACGTTGGTGCTGTTGGAGAAGGCCACGCCGATGAACGTCACCCAGGCGAGATAGAGGATCCATCCGACGATGAGCCCGAGCGTCATGAAGCCGAGCACCGGCACGTCGCGGAACACGGAGATGTACGGCGAGGCCGGCGTCTGGTCGAACTCGTTCGGGAAGTTCAGGGCCACGATGCCGAACGGCACCGTCACGATGACCTGCCCCAGGATCTTGCGCCAGCCGCTCAGCCCCATGAACTTCTGCTGGCGCACCTTCATGTAGTCGTCGATGAAGCCGACCGCGCCCAGTCCGACCATCATCCAGATCACCAGCAGACCCGAGACGGTCGGCGGGTTGTTGCCGACGTAGCAGCCGACCAGGTAGCCGACGATCGTGCCGACGATGAAGATCGTGCCGCCCATCGTGGGGATGCCGCGCTTCGCCTTGTGGTTGGGGTTGCGGATGTCCTCCGGGGTGCGGATCACCTGTCCCCAGCCCCACTTGCGGAAGAGCCGCAGGAAGACGGGGGTGAGGAAGAGGGTGAATGCCAGCGAGATCGCCGCCGCCGTCAGGAGAGATCTCACGAGAACGATTCTCCCAGACGATCACCCAGGAACCGCAGTCCTGCCGAGTTCGACGACTTCACGAGCACGCGGTCACCGTCTCGCAGCTCGCCCTGCAGGTAGTCGAACGCCTGGTCGGCGGTGGCGAAGAAGACGGCCTCGTTGTCCCACGAGCCCTGTGCGACAGCTTCGAGGTACATCCGGCGCGCAGCGTCGCCGACGACGACGATGCGCTGGATGCCCAGCCGCACCGCCAGCAGGCCCACGCGGTCGTGCTCGTCCTCGGCGTACTCGCCGAGCTCGCTCATCGCCCCCAGCACGGCGACGGTACGCTCCCCCGGGCCGGTGATCTGGGCGAGGGTGCGCAGCGCGGCCGACATCGAGTCGGGGCTGGCGTTGTACGCGTCGTTGATGATGCGCACGCGATCCGATCCGAGCGGCTGCATACGCCACCGTTCGGCGATCTCAACCGTCTCCAGGCGAGCCACGGCGTCCGCCAGCGACACCCCGAGCGTGGTCGCGGCGGCGATGGCGGCGAGGGCGTTCATGACGTGGTGCTCGCCCAGCACACGCAGTCGCAGCGGCAGCGAGGCGCCGTCGGCGGTCACCGTGAAGGATGTTCCGGATGCCGTCACCACGACGTCGTCGGCGCGCACCTCGGCGGCCGGGCCGCGGCCGAACCACCGAACGCTCGCGCCCTGCTCCGCGGCGATCGGCGCCATCGCGGCGACGCGGGCGTCATCCGCGTTGAGCACGGCCACTCCCCTGTCGCCCAGCGCGCGCACCAGCTCGGACTTGGCGTGGAACGTGGCCTCGATGCCGCCGAACCCGCCGGCGTGCGCCATGCCGACCATGAGCACGACGCCGACGTCGGGGTCGACGAGCCCCGCCAGTCGGGCGATCTCGCCGGGCGCGCTCGCGCCGAACTCGCTCACGAGGAACTTCGTGGTGTCGGTGACGCGCAGCATCGTGAGCGGCGCGCCGACCTCGTTGTTGAAGGATGCCTTCGGCGAGACGGTCTCGCCCTCGCCCTCGAGGATGCGTGCGAGCAGGTTCTTGGTGGTGGTCTTGCCGTTGGAGCCGGTGATGCCGACGACGCGCAGCTCTCCGCCCGTCCGGACGCGCTGCACGACCTCGCGGGCGAGCGCGGCGAGTGCCGCGACGACGTCGGGCACGACGATCTGCGTCACTGCGGCGTCGACCCGGCGCTCCACGAGCGCCAGGGCGGCGCCGTTCGCGACGGCGGCGTCGACGAACAGGTGTCCGTCGGTCTCTTCGCCGGGCTTGGCGACGAACACCCCGCCCGGGCGGATGAGCCGGGAATCGGTGTCGACGGCCCCCGAGATCAGCGTGTCGGGCGTGTCGCCGTCGGCGAGGTGCGTCTCGCCCGCGATGGCATGGGCGATCTGGGCGATGGTGAGCGCGATCATCTGGGGGACTCTCCGTCGGGTGGGGAGGCTACCCGAACTTGGGCAGCAGCTCCGGCGACGTCGTCGAGGGCATGACGCGGTAGGTCTTGAGAACCTGGGTCATGGCCTTCTGGAACGCGGTCGCGTTGGCCGCAGACGATGTTACCTTCGTCGGCTCGTCGAGCGTGACGACGACCACGTACTGGGGGTCGTCGGCGGGGGCGAAACCGACCATCGTCGTGTAGTAGACGCCCTGCTTGTAGCCGCCGTGGCCGTCGCTCTTCTCGCCGGTGCCGGTCTTTCCGCCGATCCGGTATCCGGGAATCGCGACGGTCTTGGCGTAGGGCGCCTGCAGGAAGACGTTCTCGAGCATCTGGCGCATCTCAGCCGAAGTGCTTTCGCTGAGGACGCGCTCGGGCTCGGCGACCTCCGGTTCGACCACCGTGCCGTCCGCCTTCGTGCAGGACTCGATGATCTGCAGCGGCATGCGGACGCCGCCGTTGACGATCGCGCCGTACGCGCGGGCGAGCTCGGGCATCGTCGTGGTCACACCCTGCCCGAACGAGGTGTTGTACGTCGTCTGCGCACCCCACTGGTCGGCGGGATAGACCAGGCCGTTCTCCTCGCCCGGGTACCCGGACGCGGTCCCCTGGCCGATGCCGAAGCGCTGGAAGTAGTCGTAGCGCGTCTGCTTGTCGACCTTCTCGCTGAACTTCGAGATTCCCGCGTTGGACGAGTCGATGAGCACGCCGGTCAGCGTGTAGGTGTTCGCGGGGTGCTTGAACGAGTCCCGCACCCGCGCACCGTCGGCGAAGTGCTCCTCGCTGGAGGCGACGACCGTCGAGGTGGGAGTCTGCCCTCCGGCGTCGATGACGGTCGCCGCGGTGAGGCCCTTGAACGTCGATCCGGGCTCGAATGTGCCGAGGAAGATCTGGCTGGTGCGGTCCTTGACGTCGGTGGCGTCGACGTTGTTCGGGTCGACGGTCGGGTACTCGGCGGCGGCCCGCACCTTCCCGGTCTTGACCTCGTACACGAGGATCGAGCCGTGCTGGGCGACCATGTTCTGGGTCTGCTCGGCGATGAGCTGCTGCAGATACCACTGCAGGTCCCGGTTGATGGTCAGCTCCAGCGTGCCGCCGTCGGTCGCGGGGCTCTCCACCTCGGTGCCGGGGATCACGACCCCGTCCTTCCCCTTCTCGTAGGTGCGGGTGCCGTTCGTGGCGGCGAGGCAGTCGTTCTGCGAGCGCTCGAGGCTCTCCTGCGGCTTTCCATCCGTGCCGACGAATCCGACGAGGTTGCCGGCGACGGCGCCGTCGGGGTACGCCCGCGCCGGATGCGGCATGCAGGTGATGTAGGGGGCCTTGAGGTCGGCGAGCTCGCGGAACGTCTCCGTCGACACGCTCTTCTTCAGGTAGGCGAACTCCGAGTCCGGATTCTCCGCGAGCGCGGTGGCGACGATGCCGCGCACCTCCTCCGGCGTCTGCCCGGTGATCCGGGCGACGTCATCCGAGACGTCCGCCCAGAGCCTCGACTTCGACTTGCCCTCGAGCACTGACGCGTCGGTCTGCCTGATCAGCAGCGGCGAGAGCTGACAGTCGTACTGCAGGATGCTGCCGGCCAGCACCTGGCCGTTCTCGTCGACGATGGCGCCGCGCGTGCCGTAGAGCGTCTGCTCGCTGGCGAAGGCGGTGTCGAGCGAGTCCTTCACGTGGTCATCGGCGTTCACGACCTGGATGTCGACGAGGCGCACGATGAAGCCGGCGAGGACGGCGAGGACGACGGCGAGGGCGACGACGGTGCGGCGGCGGGGACTTCTCGTGCTTCGTGTCGTCATGTGCGTCTCGTGCTCTGGTCTCGCGTTCTCGTGTCGACCGCCGGCGGTGCCGTCGGTTCAGTGTGTGCTCGGAGTGGGCAGTCCGTCGGTGAGCGGCGGCGGAGTGTTGCCGACTCCGCCGTCCGGCGTCTCGGCCACCGGGACGGGGACGCCGTCGATGGTGGCGTCGGGGACGGTGACGAGCGGCGTGTCGGTGATGAGGGCGTTCGCGACCGCGCCGCGACCGATGGCGTCGACCGATGACGACCCCATGGCCACCTCGGACGGACCCAGGATCGCGCCGTCGCTCAGCCGGAGGTAGCTCGGCGCCTCGTTGATCACCATGCCGAGTGCGGCGGCGTTCGCGGCGAGATACTGCGGCGAGCTCAGTCCTGCGACGTCGTCGTACAGGATCTGCTTCTGGTACGTGAGGTCGCGCTGCTCCTTCGAGAGCGCGGCGAGCTCGTACGTGCTCTGCGTCGTCATGATCGACAGCGACATCTGCGCGCCGGCGATGAGGAAGGCGCCGAGCACGGCCACGATCCCGTAGAAGAGCTTGGGGCGACGGCGGCGGGCGGGCGCGTCGACGACCTGCAGGCGCCGGTGCGGGGCATCTGCTCGATCCGGTGCGGCACCGCCGATCGGGCGGCGTGCAGCCGGCCCTGAGAGACGGGCCGCTGTCGTGGCGTTGGCGATCGTGCTCATGCCGCACCCTCCGCGTGCTCGGGCCTGATGCGCTCGGCGGCGCGCAGGCGCACCGGCGTCGCACGCGGGTTGACCGCGCGCTCTTCGTCGGTGGCGAGCTCGGCACCCTTGACGAGCAGTCGGAATCTGGGGGCGTGCTGCGGCAGCTCGACCGGGAGCCCCGCGGGCGCGGTCGACGCGGATGCCTCGGCGAGCGCGCGCTTGATGAGCCGGTCCTCGAGCGACTGGTACGACAGCACGACCATGCGCCCGCCGACCGGCAGGATGCCGAGAGCGGCGGGAATCGCGCGTTCGAGCACCGAGAGCTCGCGATTGACCTCGATGCGCAGCGCCTGGAACACGCGCTTGGCGGGGTGGCCGGTGCGCTGCACCGCCGCCGGCGTCGCCGCCTGCAGGATCTCGACGAGCCGCCCCGAGCGCTCGATCGGCTCCTGAGCCCGGGCTGCGATGATCGCGCGGGCATACCGGCCCGCCAGCTTCTCCTCGCCGTACCGCTCGAAGATGCGCCGCAGGTCGCCCTCGCCGTAGCTCGCCAGGATGTCGGCCGCCGTCGTGCCCGCCGACTGGTCCATGCGCATGTCGAGAGGAGCATCCTGCGCGTAGGCGAAGCCGCGGTCGGCGACGTCGAGCTGCAGCGACGAGACCCCGAGATCGAAGAGGATGCCGTCTGCCGCGGCGAAACCGCTCGAGGTGACGGCATCCGCGATTCCGTCGTAGACGGTGTGGACGAGGGTGATGCGGTCGCTGAAGCGCGCGAGGCGCTCCCCCGCGATGCGCAGCGCGTCGGTGTCGCGGTCGAGGCCGACGAGGTGAAGGTGCGGGAAGCGCTCGAGGAACGCCTCGGAGTGGCCGCCCATGCCGAGCGTCGCATCGACGAAGACGGCACCCTCGCGCTCGAGCGCGGGAGCGAGCAGCTCGATGCAGCGCTCGAGCATGACCGGGGTGTGGATGTCGCGCAGGTTCATGACGGGCAGGGCCTCCGAGGTCTTGTCCCCTGGGTCCTGATCCCCATCCGCTCTGACCTGGCACCGGGGAAGTGGCGACAGGGCGGGAGCGGCTGGGAGTCAGGACTCAGGCGACAGGAGCCTCAGAACAGGCCCGGAATCACCTCCTGCTCCAGCTCGGCGTATGTCTCTTCGTTGGCCTCGGCATAGGTGTTCCATGCCGTGGCGTCCCAGATCTCGGCATGAGCGCCTACGCCGGTGACGACGAGGTCGCGCTCCAGGCCGGCGTATGCGCGCAGCGGAGGGGGGATCGTGATGCGGTTCTGACTGTCGGGGTTCTCGGCACTGGCGCCCGAGAGGAACATGCGCAGGAAGTCGCGTGCCTGCTTGTTGGCGAGCGGGGCCTCGCGGATGCGGTCGTGCACCCGTTCGAACTCCTTCTCGCTGAACACGTACAGGCAGCGATCCTGTCCGCGCGTCACGACGACACCCCCACCGAGATCGTCGCGGAACTTCGCCGGGAGGATGACGCGACCTTTGTCATCGAGCTTGGGTGTGTGCGTGCCCAACAGCATCGGTACATCACACCCCCTTCGTCCGGCCCCCCCGGGTCGTACGCCACTTTACTCCACTCTCCTCCACTTCGCTATCAATTCGGTGACATTCCGCCCCGGCGCGGAGTCGTGCGTGGGATCGGAGGGGATCTTGGGGCAACAAAAAAGCACCGACCCGGAGGTCGGTGCTTCTCGCTCGGACTCAGCCGGCGGCGCTCAGCGCTCGCCTTGCCGCTTGTCCCATCGGTCGTTCATGCGGTCCATGAACGAAGAGGCATTCTGTGGTTTCGCCGGCCGGTCGGGCTCGGTCGGAATCTTGCCCGGGCCGCGACCCGGCGTGACGGCGAGAAGGACTCCGCCCAGCATCACGACGAAGCCGATCACGCCGACGACGATCAACTGCTGCGAGACCCCGACGATCAGACCGCCGAGCCCCAGCAGCACGAGGATCGTGCCGTAGACGATGTTTCGATAGCTCAGAGTGCGTCCGTCGCGGGGCGCGCTGACGACATCCGCGTCGTTGCGCATGAGATGGCGTTCCATCTCGTCCAGCAGGCGCTGCTCCTGTTCGGAGAGTGGCATGCATCCCCCTCTGTACTTCGGTGGCTCGATTGTACGCGTGCCGTTCGTCACTAGGCTAGGCCCGTGTCAGCACTCGCAGAGCCGATCGAAGCCATTTCTCAGCGAGTGGACATGTTCATCTCGGCACAGCGCGAGAGCGTGACGGATGCCGGAGCCGAGGCAGCGAGGTTCATCGCCGCCGCCGCGGACGCGGCGACGGGCGGCAAACGCCTTCGCGGACGCTTCTGCATCGCCGGGTGGAGGGCTGTGGAGGAGGTGTCGACGGCGAGCGGAAGGATCGCAGAACCCGTCGTGGCCGCCGCGGCGGCGCTCGAGGTCTTCCATGCCGCGGCTCTCGTCCACGACGACCTCATCGACAACTCCGACACGCGCCGCGGCCGCCCTTCGGCGCACCGAGCCCTGGAGGCGGGGCACCGTGAGTCCGGATGGCGCGGCGATGCCGACGCCTTCGGCCGGTCGGGGGCGATCCTGCTCGGCGACCTCCTCGTCGCGTGGAGCGACGACCTCCTCGAGGAGGGGCTCGGCGAGACCTCGCCCGACCGTGCGGCCGCCGCCCGCCGCGAGTACGCGCTGATGCGCCGGGAAGTCACGCTCGGACAGTTCCTCGACATCGCCGAGGAGTCGGCCTTCGTCACCGCGCCCGACGAACGGCACGCCGAGCGGGCATTGCGCGTGGCGTCCTTCAAGTCGGCGCGCTACAGCGTGCAGCAACCCCTCGCCATCGGCGCGGCGCTCGCAGGAGCCGACGCCGCCCAGGCTGCCGCGCTGGCCGCGTTCGGGCATCCGCTCGGCATGGCGTTCCAGCTGCGCGACGACGTGCTGGGTGTCTTCGGCGATGAGGCCGCCACCGGGAAGCCGTCCGGCGACGACCTGCGCGAGGGCAAACGCACGGTCCTGGTCGCGTACGCCCGCGAGGCGCTCGCGCCGGGCGCGCGGCGCCTCGTCGATGAGCTGATCGGACAGCCCGACCTCGACCCGGAACAGATCGCGGCGCTGCAACGGACCATCGTCGACACCGGCGCGCTCGACCGCGTCGAACGGCTCATCGCCGACTACGCCCGCGAGGCCGACCGTGCACTGTCGGGCGCTCGCCTGGGCAACGCGGCAGTGGGCGAACTCCGGGACCTGGCTCGCGCCGCGACGGTGCGAACGACCTGAATCACCGGCGAACCACCTGACGCTGCGGTCAGAGCACCGTGCGTGCGACCCGGCGCACCTCGCTCTTGCGGCCGGCGAGGAGCGCCTCGATCGGCGGCATCCCGATGGACTCCTCAGGGGCGAGCAGCCAGTCGATCGCCTCGTCGTCGGAGAACCCGGCGTCGTGAAGCACGAAGACGGTGCCACGAAGCGACGGCAGCGGGTGCCCGTCGACGATGAAGACGGACGGCACCTTCAGGACGCCGTCCCGCTTGGAGCCGACGAGCTGGAACTCGTCGAGCATCCGGCGCACGCGGCCCAGCGGTTCGCCCAGCACTTCCACCAGATCGGGAAGGGTGAGCCAGTCGGTCTCGAAGCGGGAGGCGTCGTCAGAGGTCACGACACCAACTATCTCAGATCGCATCGCGGCCGCGGCGCGTCCACTCTGGCCACACCAGTCACATCAGTCACTTCTTATAGCACCCGTTGACACCAATCGACTTCCGTGACACGGTTTTCGGAGTCGGCTGAGGGGGGAAAACTCGTGCGACAGGTCCGGAGTACCAGAAACATCGTCCATCGGAGCGCCGCCTCATCGCGGACGCTTCTCGCCGGCGTCCCAGTCGCTCTCGCGGGCTCTCTCGCGCTGACGCTGTCGGCCGTCCCCGCCCACGCGGCGACAGGGCATCCGAGCACAGTGGATGCCGCCGGACGAAGCGCCGACCGCGAGGCCCACACCGTGTTCCCCGGCGTGCGGCCCGGGGCAGCCGGTGTGCCGACCGTCTCCGGCCCCAGGGCGGCGATGGCCGCGCCCGCTGCGACGATCGCCGCGCCCGCCGCTGCCCGCGTGCCCGCGCAGACGGCGCCGGCCACCTACACCGTGCAACCCGGCGACACCGTGAGCCGCATCGCCGCGCGCTTCGGGCTGCGCACCACCGATGTGCTCGCGCTCAACGGACTCGGATGGTCCTCGCCGATCTACCCCGGCCAGGTGCTGAAGCTCGCCGGGGGCGCCGCCGCGCCGGCGGTGCCGGCGCCCGCGCCCACAGGTGGCGCCTACACGGTGCAGCAGGGCGACACCGTCGGCGCCATAGCGAAGCGCCACGGACTCACGACCAATGCCGTGCTGGCCGCCAACGGGCTGGGCTGGTCGTCGATCATCTACCCCGGCCAGACCCTCACGATCCCGGGCGCGGCCGCGCCCGCAGCATCCGCTCCCGCGCCCGCGCCGGCGCCCGCACCGGCTCCCGCGCCCAGTGCGCCGGCCGCCGGCAGCCACACGATCGTCGCGGGCGACACCATCAGCGCGATCGCCCATCGCTACGGCGTGACGATCGATGCGGTGCTGTCCGCCAACGGCCTGGCCCGGTCCTCGATCATCTACCCCGGCCAGACGCTCAGGATCCCGGCATCCGCGCCGTCCGTTCCCGGACTGACCGCCGAACAGGTCGCCAACGCGCAGCTGATCGTGCGCATCGGCCGCGAACTCGGGGTGTCCGACCGCGGCATCGCGATCGCACTCGGCACCGCGATGCAGGAGTCGTCGCTGCGCAACGTGACGTGGGGAGACAGGGATTCGCTCGGACTGTTCCAGCAGCGGCCGAGCCACGGCTGGGGCACCGAGGCGGAGGTGCAGGACGCCGCACGTGCGACCCGCGCCTTCTTCGGCGGTTCGGGGGATCCGAACGGCTCGCGCACGCGCGGTCTCCTCGACATCCCCGGCTGGGAGGGGCTGACCTTCACGCAGGCGGCCCAGGCGGTGCAGATCTCGGCGTACCCCGACGCCTATGCGCAGTGGGAGACCTCGGCGCACGCATGGCTCGCGGCACTCCGCTGATCGCGCGGAGGAACCGTCACATTACGATCTCGCCGGGTGAGGCGCTCCGCGTGCTCGCAGGCCCGCGTCCGTAGACTCTCAGCGTGAGCACGAGTCAGCAGACGGACCCGCTGATCGGCCGTCTGGTCGACGGCCGGTACCGGGTGCGTGCTCGCATCGCGCGCGGCGGCATGGCGACGGTCTACGTCGCCACTGATCTGCGCCTCGAGCGTCGCATCGCGCTCAAGGTCATGCACGGCCACCTGAGCGACGACACGGTGTTCCAGAGCCGGTTCATCCAGGAGGCTCGCGCCGCCGCCCGCCTGGCCGATCCGAACGTGGTCAACGTGTTCGACCAGGGCCAGGACGGCGACATGGCGTACCTCGTCATGGAGTACCTCCCCGGCATCACGCTGCGTGAGCTGCTCCGCGAGCAGCGCCGGCTCACCGTGCCGCAGGCGATCTCGATCCTCGACGCGGTGCTCTCGGGCCTTGCGGCCGCGCACAAGGCGGGCATCGTCCACCGCGACGTCAAGCCCGAGAACGTGCTCCTCGCCGAAGACGGCCGCATCAAGATCGGCGACTTCGGGCTCGCGCGTGCCACCACCGCGAACACCGCGTCGGGCGCCCAGCTGCTCGGCACGATCGCCTACCTCGCTCCCGAGCTCGTCACCCGCGGCACCGCCGATGCCCGCAGCGACATCTACGCCATCGGCATCATGCTCTACGAGATGCTCACGGGCGAGCAGCCCTACAAGGGCGAGCAGCCGATGCAGATCGCTTTCCAGCATGCGACCGACTCGGTGCCCCGGCCGAGCGTGAAGAACCCCGGCGTGCCCGAGCAGCTCGACGAGCTCGTGCTGTGGGCGACCGAGAAGTCGCCCGACGAGCGGCCCATCGACGCCCGCGAGATGCTGCAGCGTCTGCGCGACATCGAGCGCGAGCTCGGCATCTCGCCCACTGTCACCCGGACCGGCCCGATCGGCGTCGTGCGCAACGAGGTCACGCCCACGGGCGAGCTCACCGCGGTGCTGCCGAGCGTCGCGACCGGGCCCACCGCCGCGATGGACGAGGTCGACAACGCGGGCCGCCTCCGCCGTGCCACCCAGCGCCGCCGCTCCCGTGGCGCATGGCTCATCGTCCTCGTGCTGCTGCTCGCAGCGCTCGCAGGCGGGCTCGGCTGGTGGTTCGGCTCCGGACCCGGCTCCCTCGTCGCCGTCGCCGACGTCACGGGTAAGACCTTCGAGGAGGCCGCCGCGATCCTCGAAGAGGACTCCCTGACCGCCGTGCAGCAGGGCGAGAACAGCCTCGAGGTGGCCGCCGGGCAGGTCATCCGCACCAATCCGCCGCAGGGCACGCGCGTCGAGAAGTCCTCCGAGATCAACGTGTTCGTCTCGCTCGGCCCCGCTGAGGCGACGTTCGCCGCGTTCGCGGGCATGACCGAGGACGACGCGCGCGCGACCTTCACCGCGCAGTCCGTCTCGGTCGCTGATGACAGCGCCACATTCTTCACGGATGCGGCCGCCGGCACGGTCGTCGGCGCCTTCGTCCGGCCGGCGGGGGCTCCCGACGACGGGTCGCAGGACGTCCCGTGCATCGACGGCTGCACGGTGCATCAAGGCGACAGCGCGTGGCTCCAGGTGTCGCTCGGCCCGCTGCCCGACGTGGCGGGCGAGAGCGAAGGCAAGGCGCGCAGCACCCTCGAGGGTATCGGGCTCACCGTCGCGGATCCCAGCCAGACCGAGGCGAGCGACTCGGTGGACGAGGGACGCGTCATCCGCGTGATCGGCAAGGACGACGGCGGCTGGCTCGCCCCCGGCGACACGGTGACCCTTGTCGTGTCGACCGGTCCCCCGCTGTTCGCGATCCCCGATCTCGTCGGCATGACGCTCGCCGAGGCTCGCCAGGCGGCGACCGATGCCGGCTTCACCATCGACTACGACGACCGCTGGGACGCCTTCCCCGACCCGTTCACACAGGTCGAATCCCAGAAGCCCGACGCCGACGACCTGGAGCCGCGGGGCACCGTGATCTCCCTGCGGATCGCCGCCGCACTCTGACCGCAGAACGAAGAAGATCCCGGATGCCGCGGGCCGCGGCATCCGGGATCTTCTGCGTGGTCAGGAGCGGGCGGTGAGCTTCTCGAGCTCTTCCGCGACGAGGAACGCCAGCTCGAGCGACTGCATGTGGTTCAGGCGCGGATCGCACAGCGACTCGTAGCGCGTCGCCAGTGCGGCCTCGTCGATCTCTTCGGACCCGCCGAGGCATTCGGTGACGTCGTCGCCGGTGAGCTCGACGTGGATGCCGCCCGGGAAGGTGCCGACCGCGCGGTGCGCCTCGAAGAAGCCGCGCACCTCGTCCACGACGTCGTCGAAGCGACGCGTCTTGTAGCCGGTCGGCGTGGTGATGCCGTTGCCGTGCATCGGGTCGGTGACCCAGAGCGGCGTGGCGCCCGAGTCGCGCACGGCCTCCAGCAGCGGGGGCAGTGCGTCGCGGATCTTGCCCGCGCCCATCCGGGTGATGAACGTGAGGCGGCCGGGCTCGCGATTCGGATCCAGCTTGTCGATGAGCGCCAGGGCCGTCTCGGGCGTGGTCGTCGGTCCGAGCTTCACGCCGATGGGGTTGCGGATCTTCGAGAAGTAGTCGACGTGCGCGCCGTCGAGGTCGCGCGTGCGCTCGCCGATCCAGAGGAAGTGCGCCGAGGTGTTGTACGGCGTGCCGGTGCGCGAGTCGATCCGCGTCATGGGCCGCTCGTAGTCCATCAGCAGGCCCTCGTGACCGGTGTAGAACTCGACGCGCTTGAGCTCGTCGAAGTCGGCGCCGGCGGCCTCCATGAACCGGATGGCGCGGTCGATCTCGGTCGCCAGGCGCTCGTACTGCTGGTTCGCCGGGTTCTGTGCGAAGCCCTTGTTCCAGGAGTGCACCTCGCGGAGGTCGGCGAAGCCGCCCTGCGTGAACGCACGGATGAGGTTGATGGTCGAAGCCGCCGTGTGGTACCCCTTCAGCAGACGCTGCGGGTCGGCCTGACGCGAGCCCTCGGTGAAGTCGTAGCCGTTCACGATGTCGCCGCGGTACGCGGGGAGGGTGACGTCTCCGCGGGTCTCGGTGTCGCTGGAACGCGGCTTGGCGAACTGGCCGGCCATGCGGCCCATCTTGACGATGGGCATGGATGCGCCGTACGTGAGAACGACGGCCATCTGCAGCACCGTCTTGATGCGGTTGCGGATCTGCTCGGCGGTCGCACCCGCGAAGGTCTCTGCGCAGTCGCCGCCCTGCAGCAGGAACGCGCGTCCCGAGGCCGCCCGGGCGAGGCGGTCGCGCAGGTTGTCGACCTCGCCCGCGAAGACCAGCGGGGGCAGCGTGGCGAGCTCTGCGGATGTGGCCGCCACCAGCTCGGCGTCATACCACTGCGGCTGCTGCTTGATGGGCAGGGTCCGCCAGTGGTCGAGTGCGTCGAGCTGCTGAAGCATCCCTCGAGTCTAGCCGTGGCGGGCCGACGGCCGGCGCCGCGTGACGCTCGTTCGCCCGGCCGTCAGGAGCGCTTCTTCTTCAGGCGATCCTTCACCGTCGAGGCGTAGACGTCCTCGTACTCCTGCTCGCCCAGCCGCTGCAGCGCGACCATGATCTCGTCGGTGATCGAGCGCAGGATGTAGCGGTCGCCCTCCATGCCGGCGAACCGCGAGAAGTCGAGCGGCTCGCCGATGACGATGCCGACTCGCACGATGCGCGGCACGGTGGTGCCGATCGGCATCATCGTGTCGGTGTCGACCATGAGCACCGGCACCACGGGCACGTGCGCCTCGAGCGCCATGCGCGCGATGCCGGTGCGGCCGCGGTACAGCTTGCCGTCGGGGCTGCGCGTGCCCTCGGGATAGATTCCGAGCAGCTCGCCGCTGCCCAGCACCTGCAGCCCGGTGTTGAGCGAGGCCTCTGAGGCCTTGCCCCCGGAGCGGTCGATCGGGAGCTGGCCGGTGCCCTTCATGAAGATGCGGGTGGCGGTGCCCTTGAGCCCCTTGCCCGTGAAGTAGTCGCTCTTGGCCAGGAACGCCACTCGCCGGTCGAGCATCAGCGGCAGGAAGACCGAGTCGACGAACGACAGGTGGTTGCTCGCCAGGATCGCGGCCCCCTCGGCGGGGACGTTGCGGCGGCCGACGATCCACGGGCGCCAGATCGCCTTGACGATCGGCCCGATCACCACGTACTTCATCAGCCAGTAGAACATCGCTATGCCTCGGTGCCCGCCAGGTCGGCCGCGCCGATGAGGCCCGCGTCGTTCACGAGCTTCGCGATCGCGAACGTCGCGATGGGCCGGTCGCCGTAACCGGGCAGCGATCGCTCGTACGCCACGCGCATCGGCTCCAGCAGCGCGTCGCCGAGCTGGGCGACGCCGCCGCCGATGACGAACAGCTCGGGGTCGAGCACGGCCTGGAACCCGCCGCACGCTTCGCCGAGGGCGGTCGCGACGCGACGCAGCGCCTCGGCGGCGCCGGCGTCGCCCGCGAGGACGAGTCGTGACACGGCGGGTCCGCTGATCGAGCCGTGCTCGTTGCGATGAGCCGCCAGTGCCGCGCCGATGCCGCCCGCGTCGGCGATCTCACCGGCCTCGCGCTGCAGCGCGCGACCGGACGCATACTGCTCGAGGCATCCCCGCTGTCCGCAGCCGCACAGAAGGCCGTCGCGGATGAAGCGGGTGTGACCGAGCTCGGCGGCGATGCCGTGTCCGCCGCGGAAGAGCTGGCCGTCGAGGACGATCGCGCCGCCGACCCCCGTGCCCATCGTGAGCATGATCATGTGCTCGACGCCGCGTCCGGCCCCGAAGCGGAACTCGGCCCATCCGGCGGCGTTCGCATCGTTCTCGATGGTGACCGGAAGGCCGATGCCGTCTTCGAGCGTCGCCTTCAGCGGCTCGTTGTGCCAGTCGATGTTCGGCGCGTGGATGACCGTGGCGCGGTCGCGGTCGATGAATCCGGCTGCCGCCACACCCACGGCGGCGACGCGGTGCGCCGCCCGAAAGTAGCGGGCCATGTCGACGACGGCCTGCGCGAGGGCGTCGGTGTCGCTCGGGGTGTCGACGCGGAGCTGCTCGACGATGTGACCGTCTTGATCGACGACGCCTCCCGCGATCTTGGTTCCGCCGATGTCGATACCGACCTTGAGCACGATCTCCCTCTCCGGCCGCCGCACGTACGACAGCCCGTGAAGTCTATCGAGGCGGTCCCTGTCCACAGCCGCCACCGGCGGGCGTGTGACGGCCGATTAGACTCGGGTGAGATCCACCCGAGATTCAGTCGTCCGGTACCGAAGGAGCTGCCGTGGTCCAGTTCGAAGTCCCCGCCATCGTCCCCGCTGATCCGCAGGCGAACATCACCGACCTGCTGGTCGAGCGCGTCAAGGCGACCCCTGACCGCGCATTGTTCGCCGTGCCCGATGGTGATGGCTGGCGGGACATCACCGCCGCGGAGTTCCAGAAGCAGGTCATCGCGCTCGCGAAAGGGTTCGTCGCCGGCGGCATCGCGCCCGGCGACAAGGTGGGCTTCATCGCCCGCACCACGTACGACTGGACGCTGGTCGATTTCGCGCTGTTCTACGCCGGCGCCGTGATGGTGCCGATCTACGAGACCAGCTCGACCGGGCAGATCGCGTGGAACCTCACCGACTCCGGGGCGATCGCGCTCATCACCGAGCTGCCGGAGCACACCGCCCGCTTCGCGGAGGCGCGCGACGAACTGCCCCTCATCCGCTCCGCCTGGGAGATGCACAGCGGCGACCTCGACCGGCTCATCACCGAGGGCGCGAGCGTCTCCGACGACGAGGTCGAACGGCGACGCAACATCGCCAACGGCGCCGACATCGCCACCCTCATCTACACGTCGGGCTCCACCGGCCGGCCCAAGGGGTGCGTCCTCACCCACAGCAACTTCGTCGAACTCACCCGCAACGCCACGCTGTCGAACCAGGAGGTCTTCGCGACTCCGGGCGCCTCGACGCTGCTGTTCATCACGACCGCCCACGTGTTCGCGCGCTTCATCTCGATCCTCGACATCCACGCGGGAGTGAAGACGGGGCACCAGCCCGACACGAAGCAGCTGCTGCCCGCGCTCGGCTCGTTCAAGCCGACCTTCCTCCTCGCGGTGCCGCGCGTCTTCGAGAAGGTCTACAACTCCGCCGAGCAGAAGGCCGAGGCGGGCGGCAAGGGCAAGATCTTCCGCGCCGCCGCCCACACCGCCGTCGAGCACTCGCGACTGCAGCAGGAGGGCAAGAAGATCCCGCTGGGCACGAAGCTCAAGTTCGCCCTGTTCGATCGGCTCGTGTACAGCAAGCTCCGCACGGCCATGGGCGGGAACATCGCGTACGCCGTCTCGGGCTCCGCACCGCTCGGACCCCGCCTCGGGCACTTCTTCCACAGCCTCGGGGTGACCATCCTCGAGGGTTACGGCCTCACCGAGACCACCGCGCCCGCGACGGTCAACCAGGCCCGTAAGTCGAAGATCGGCACGGTCGGACCGGTCATCCCCGGTGTCGGCGTCCGTCTCGGCGACGACGGCGAGATCCAGGTCCGCGGCGTCAACGTGTTTAAGGAGTACTGGCGCAATCCCGAGGCCACGGCCGACGCGTTCGACGGCGACTGGTTCAAGACCGGCGACATCGGCTCGTTCGACGACGAGGGCTTCCTCACGATCACCGGCCGCAAGAAGGAGATCATCGTCACCGCCGGCGGCAAGAACGTCTCGCCCGCCGCGCTGGAGGACCCGATCCGCGCCAACCCGATCGTCAGCCAGGTCGTGGTCGTGGGCGACCAGAAGCCGTTCATCGCGGCGCTCGTGACGCTCGACCCCGAGATGCTGCCGACGTGGCTGGCCAACAACAGCCTGCCGGCCGATATGCCGATCGCCGAGGCGGCCAAGAACGATGCTGTGCGCGCCGAGGTGCAGCGTGCGATCGACCGCGCCAACACGTCGGTGTCGCGCGCCGAATCGATCCGCAAGTTCACGATCCTCTCGACGGAGTGGACCGAGGGCAGCGGCCACCTGACGCCCAAGATGAGCATCAAGCGCAACGTGATCCTCGCCGACTTCGCCGACGACATCGCCGAGCTCTACGCCGTCCCCGTCAGCACGACGAACGTCTCGCTCTCGTAACGGAGGACGGATGCCGAAGCCCCAGGCCCTTCAGGGTCCGGGGCTTCGTCGTCTCGGTCTCCCCCGCGGCCGAAGCCGTCCACATCCCCGCCGCGATATGTCTCCGCCACGATGCGCGAAAAGCCTGGCCGGTGACGGAACACGCCGGGGCGCGGCATCCGTTGCCGGCGTGTCCCGGTGACCGGCCCGACTTTTCGCCGCAGCCGGGGACCTGTGGCCGGGCTGGACGCCGCCGGATTCAGAACCAGTCGGACTCGCGGATCTCGCGCATCGCGATGCGGCGCTCTTCGGGCGTGAGCCGCTTCAGATAGAGCATTCCGTCGAGGTGGTCGGTCTCGTGCTGCAGTGCCTGGGCCAAGAGCCCCTCGCCCTCGAGCACGAGCTCGTTGCCGTCGAGATCCATCCCGACGACCTTGGCCCGGGGATAGCGGACGGCGTCGTGCCAGAGGCCCGGCACCGACAGGCATCCCTCGCCGATCGCCTCGGGCTCGCCCGACACCTCGACGAGGACGGGATTCAGCACGTAGCCGATGTCGCCGTCGATGTTGTAGCTGAAGGCCCGGAGGCCGACGCCGATCTGCGGCGCCGCGACGCCGGCGCGTCCGGGCAGCTCGACCGTGTCGATGAGGTCGCGGACGAGCGCGCGCACACCCTCGTCGACGGTCTCGATGGGGGTGCTGACCGAGGTGAGAACGGGGTCGCCGAAGACACGGATGGGACGAACAGCCATCGGATGCCTCAGGCCGCCGGAGCGAGCGAGCGAAGGCCCTCGACCACCGTCGCGGCGAGGTCGCGCGCGGCCTCCCGCGTCGCGGGCTGCAGTTCGCGGAACACGATGGCACTGCCGGCCGCGATATGCGGGTCGTACGGCACGCGCACCACGGCCCGCACGCGCGTGCGGAAGTGGGACTCGAGCTCGTCGAGCTGCACGAGCGGCTGGCCCGGACGAGCGTTGTTCAGCACCACGACCGCGCTGCGCACCTTGTCGGAGTAGCCGTTCGTCTCGAGCCATGTCAGCGTCTCCGACGCCAGGCGCGCCTCGTCGACGCTCAGGCCGGCGACGATCACGAGCTGGTCGGCCAGGTCGAGGGTCGCACCCATGACCGAGTGCACGATGCCCGTGCCGGTGTCGGTGAGGACGACCGAGTAGTAGTGCGCGGCGAGGGCGGCGACGTCGCGATAGTCGGCATCGTTGAACGCCTCGGACACGCGGGGATCGGTGTCGGACGCGACGACGTCGAGCCGGGTCTCGTCGCGCGCGACGATGTTCGAGAGGTCGTTGAAGCCGACCACCTCGGGACTGATGCGCACCAGGTCGCGCACGGTCTTGCCGCTGTCCCTCGAGATCCGCTCGGCGAGCGTGCCCCGGTCCGGATTGGCGTCCACCGCGATGACGCGGTCGTCGCGCGCATCCGCCAGCGCCTGGCCCAGCAGTGCCGTGACGGTGGTCTTGCCGACGCCGCCCTTGCGGGACAGCACCGGTACGAACCGCGCTCCGCCCGTGAGCGGCGCGGCGATGCGGCGGTCGAGCTCCTTGCGGGCCTTCGCACGCTTGCTGTCGCCGAGGTTGATGCGCCGGCCCGAGATCGAGTAGACGAAGTGCTGCCAGGCGCCCTCCGGCTCGGGGCGCACCACCTGGTGCGGGTCGAGCAGCCGGTCGGCGGTCAGCAGGTCAGCGGTCTCGCGGTCGGCCTCGAACTCGCCGAGGCGCTTCGACGTCAGCGCGACGTCGGAGCGGGCGAATGCCGCGCGCTCCACGGCGGAACGCTCGACCACGGGGTGGGCGCCGGTGTGGTTCGCCGCGCGGCGCGTCGCCGGGGTCGGTCCGGTGGCGGTCTTGGCCGCGGCTGCGGCAGCCGAGACGGACGGCGGTGCGGGCGACTTCTGGGGAGCGGATGCCGCGGCCGCGGCATCCGTCTTCGAGGCGTCCGTCTTGCCGGCGTCCGCGCCGTCGCCGGCCGGGGTCTTCGCGATCATGGGCTCCTCCGAGGTGTCATCGGTCGCGATGACATCGTCTCCCGTTGCGGCGTTCTCCGCCAGAGCGGCTTCGACCTCGTCGTTGTCACGGCCCTGGCCGACGGCATCCGCATCGTCCCCGGCAGCCTCCGCATCGGCTTCGGCTTCAGCCTCGGCCTCGGCCTCAGCCTCGGCCTCGGCCTCGGCGAGCACGATGTCGAACGCAGCGGCGTCGAATTCTCCGTCGAACTCGCCATCCTCGAACTCGACGGCCTCGAAGTCCACGATGCCGAACTCGTCGGTGCCGGTCGCCGCGGGATTCGCATCGCCAGGCGCGATCGAATCGAATGCGGGGGCATCGGTTCCGCGGGAGTCGGCGGCGTCGGAATCGACCACGGGCATGCCGACCGGAAGGTCTTCGCTGACGACGGGTTCGTGCGTCGCCGACCACGCGGTGTCGCCGTCGAGATCCGCTTCGGGCTCGGGCTGCCGGTCGATGGCCGCCTCGGACTCCACCGGCACGTCGGCATCATCGGCGCCCGACGGGTCATCGGCTTCGAGCACCTCGAGAACCTCGTCGGCGTCGGTGATGTCCTCGACGGGCGGTGACGGCGCGAAGCCCTCCCCCTCCACCGTCCACTCCTCGAAGTCGGCGGCGGTCTCGACGATCTCGGCCTCAGCCGTGTCGGTGGAGAACGTCTCGCTGGGTGCGCGCTCGATCACCGGAAGGTCGGCGTCGGCCGGGATCTCGATGATGAAGGGCACCTCGTCGTCGATGACGTCGTCATCCGCGAGGTCATCCTCCGATTCGGTGGGCAGTTCGACGTTCACCTGCGCCGTCGCACCGCCCAGAATGCCGAGACCCGTGGTGTCGATGCTTCCCGTCTCGGAGAGCACTCCGTTCTCGGGCTCGTCGGGCGTGTGTTCGGTGCGATCGGGCGTCACTGCGAAAGTTCTCCTGGGAAGGCGGCGCCGGAAGGTGCCGCGGGCGCATATCGGGGCGTATGCCGCCCTCCAGGCTACTGGGCGGGACGGATGACGACCAAAAGGTCGCCGGCATCGACCTGTGCGGTCGCAGCGATGGCGAGCCGTTCGATGACGCCGTCGACGGGTGCCGTGATGGCGGCCTCCATCTTCATCGCCTCGATCGACGCCACGGGCTGACCGGCCGTCACGGTGTCGCCGACGGCCGACTTGAGGGTCACGACGCCCGAGAAGGGCGCCGCCACCTGCCCCGGCTTCGACGTGTCGGCCTTCTCCACCGGACGGGCCTCGACCTTGATGCTGCGGTCGCGGACGAACACGGGACGCAGCTGGCCGTTGAGCGTCGTCATCACCGTGCGGAAGCCCTTGTCGTCGGCCTCGCCGATCGCCTCGAGTCCGACGTACAGCTGCACCCCGGGGTCGATCTCGGCGACGTGCTCCTCCCCCGGCTTCAAGCCGTAGAGGTAGTCCGGCGTGCCGAGCGCCGTCAGGTCGCCGTACGCCTCGCGGTTGCTTTCGAACTCCCGGGCCGGACCGGGGAAGAGCAGCCGGTTGAGGGTGCGGCGGCGGATCGCCGTGTCGCCGGCGAGGCCTTCCTGCTCGTCGGCCGTGAGCGCCGGCACGTCGATCGAGATCGTGCGTCCCTCGAGCACCTTGGTGCGGAACGGCTCGGGCCAGCCGCCGGGCAGGTCTCCCAGCTCCCCCGCCATGAACCCGACGACCGAGTCGGGGATGTCGTAATTCTGCGGGTTCGCCTCGAAGTCGGCGGGGTCGGCGCGCACGGCGACCAGCGCGAGCGCGAGGTCGCCGACGACCTTGGACGAGGGCGTGACCTTCGGGATGCGGCCGAGGATGCGGTCCGCGGCGGCATACATGTCCTCGATGAGCTCGAAGTCGTCGGCCAGGCCCAGGGCGATCGCCTGCTGACGCAGGTTCGAGAGCTGCCCGCCCGGGATCTCATGGTGGTAGACGCGGCCGGTCGGCGAGGCCAGTCCGGACTCGAACGGACGGTAGAGGTGGCGCACAGCCTCCCAGTACGGTTCCAGGTCGCTGACCGCCTGCAGATCCAGACCGGTGTCGCGGTCGGTGTGCGCGAGTGCAGCGACCAGGGCCGAGAGCGAGGGCTGGCTCGTGGTTCCCGACATCGGCGCTGCCGCGGCATCCACCGCGTCGACGCCCGCCGCACTGGCAGCCAGCAGGGTCGCCAGCTGACCGCCGGCGGTGTCGTGGGTGTGCAGATGCACCGGCAAGTCGAAGTTCTCGCGCAGCGCCGTGACGAGCTTGGCCGCGGCGGCAGGCCGGAGGAGTCCCGCCATGTCCTTGATCGCGATGATGTGGGCGCCCGACTCGACGATCTGCTCGGCGAGGCCCAGGTAGTAGTCGAGCGTGTAGAGCTGCTCCGCAGGATTCAGCAGATCGGCGGTGTAGCAGAGCGCCACCTCCGCGATCGCGGTGCCCGTCGAGCGGACGGCGTCGATCGCCGGTCGCATCTGCGACACATCGTTGAGCGCATCGAAGATGCGGAAGATGTCGACGCCGGTCACCGCCGCTTCGCGTACGAAGGCGTCGGTGACCTCCACGGGGCGCGGGGTGTACCCCACCGTGTTGCGGCCACGCAGCAGCATCTGGGTCGGGATGTTCGGCATCGCCTCGCGAAGCGCCTCCAGGCGCTCCCACGGGTCCTCCGCGAGGAAGCGCAGCGCGACGTCGTAGGTGGCACCGCCCCACGCCTCGACCGACAGCAGCTCGGGAGTCATGCGCGACACGTGCGGGCCGACCCGGACCAGATCACGGGTGCGCACGCGCGTGGCCAGCAGCGATTGATGCGCATCACGGAAGGTCGTCTCGGTGACGGCAAGCGCGCTCTGGGCGCGCAGTGCGCGCGCGAAGCCCTCGGGACCCAGCTCTCGCAGCCGCGTGAGGCTGCCGCTCGGCGGTGCGGCGGTGAGGTCGATGTCGGGCAGCTTGCTGCCGGGCGAGACCGAGAGCGGCTTGTCGCCGTACGGCCGGTTGACCGTCACGTCGCCCAGCCAGTTCAGCAGCTTCGTCGCCCGGTCGCGGGACGGGTTGCTGGTGAGCAGCTCGGGGCGCTCGTCGATGAACGAGGTGCTGACGTCGCCGGCGACGAACGCCGGGTCGTCCAAGACCGCCCGAAGGAACGGGACGTTGGTCGAGACGCCGCGGATGCGGAACTCCGCGAGTGCCCGGCGGGCGCGGGCCACGGCGGCCGGGAAGTCGCGGCCGCGGCACGTGAGCTTCGCGAGCATCGAGTCGAAGTGCGGGCTGATCTGCGAGCCGGCCGCCGTGGTGCCGCCGTCGAGGCGGATGCCCGCGCCGCCGGGCGAGCGGTAGGTCGTGATGCGCCCGGTGTCGGGGCGGAACCCCTGCGAGGGGTCCTCGGTCGTGATGCGGCACTGGAGGGCGGCGCCGCGCAGCTGGATGCGGTCCTGCGTCAGGCCGAGCTCGGCGATCGTCTGGCCGGCGGCGATGCGCATCTGCGACTGCACGAGGTCGACGTCGGTGACCTCTTCGGTCACGGTGTGCTCGACCTGGATCCGCGGGTTCATCTCGATGAACACGACTTCACCCGTGCGAGGGCCCGCTGTCTCGAGGAGGAACTCCACTGTCCCGGCGTTCTCGTAGCCGATCGACCGTGCGAAGGCGACGGCGTACCCGTGGAGTGCGTCCCGGACGGCCGGGTCGAGGTTGGGCGCGGGCGCGATCTCGATCACCTTCTGGTGACGACGCTGCACCGAGCAGTCGCGCTCGAAGAGGTGCACGGTCTCGCCCGTCGCGTCGGCGAGGATCTGCACCTCGACGTGCCGGGGTCGCTGCACGGCCTGTTCGAGGAAGACCCGGGCGTCGCCGAAGGCGCTCCCGGCCTCGCGCATCGCCTCGGCCACGGCCGGGGCGAGCTCTTCCTTGCGCTCGACGCGACGCATGCCGCGTCCGCCGCCGCCCGCGACGGCTTTCACGAAGATCGGGAAGCCGATGTCGTCGGCCTGGCCGAGCAGCGCGTCGACGTCGTCGGACGCCTCGGTCGAGCGCAGCACCGGCACGCCCGCGGCCACCGCGTGGTGCTTGGCCGTGACCTTGTTGCCGGCCATCTCGAGCACCTTCGCGGGGGGCCCGATGAACGCGATGCCGTTCGCGGCGGCCTTCTCGGCGAGCTCCGGGTTCTCCGAGAGGAAGCCGTAGCCGGGGTAGATCGCATCCGCGCCGGCATCCTTCGCGACGCGCACGATCTCGTCGACATCGAGGTAGGCGCGGACGGGATGCCCCTTCTCGCCGATCTCGTAGGACTCATCGGCCTTCTGCCGATGCAGCGAGCCGCGGTCCTCGTAGGGGAACACGGCGACCGTGCGAGCACCCAGTTCGTATGCGGCGCGGAAGGCCCGGATGGCGATCTCGCCTCGGTTCGCGACCAGGATCTTGCGGAACATTCGACCTCCGTGTGCGGCGGCGCAGGCGGGCCCAGGGAACAGGCTGAGTGTGCTCTCAGCCTAGGGGACGGTAACGTGGTGCCTTGTGCACGTCCTATCCGTCAGCTCGCTCAAGGGTGGGGTCGGCAAGACAACCGTGACTCTCGGACTCGCGTCGGCGGCTTTCGCCCGCGGTGTCCGCACGCTCGTCGTCGATCTCGACCCGCAGTCCGACGTCTCGACGGGCATGGACATCCAAGTCGCCGGTCGACTGAATGTCGCCGATGTCCTCGCCAATCCCAAGGAGAAGACGGTCCGACAGGCCATCACCTCCAGCGGCTGGGCGAAGGTGCATCCGGGCACCATCGACGTCATGATCGGCAGTCCGTCGGCGATCAACTTCGACGGCCCGCACCCGAGCGTCCGCGACGTCTGGAAGATGGAGGAGGCGCTGGCGACCATCGAGGCCGACTACGACCTCGTCCTCATCGACTGCGCCCCGTCGCTCAACGCGCTGACGCGCACCGCGTGGGCGGCCTCCGACCGCGTGATCGTCGTCACCGAGCCGGGCCTTTTCTCGGTGGCAGCGGCCGACCGGGCGCTGCGCGCGATCGAGGAGATCCGCCGCGGCCTCTCCCCCCGCCTGCAGCCGCTGGGCATCGTGGTCAACCGCGTGCGCCCGCAGTCGATCGAGCACCAGTTCCGCATCAAAGAGCTGCGCGACATGTTCGGCCCGCTCGTGCTGAGCCCGCAGCTGCCCGAGCGCACGTCGCTGCAGCAGGCGCAGGGCGCCGCGAAGCCCCTGCACATCTGGCCCGGCGACTCGGCTCAGGAGCTCGCGGCCGACTTCGACTCGCTGCTCGACCGCGTCATGCGCACCGGCCGCATCCCGGTCGCCGAAGACACCCGTTCCTGACAGCGGACGGATGCCGCGCCCCGGCGCCCCCTCCCGCCCCATTCCCGGGGTTCATCCGTCGTATATGTACGGGTGACGGCCGGAATCGCGTGCATATACGACGGATGAACGCCGGGGGAAGAGGATCGAGAGGATGCCGGGGCCTGGGTCCGGGGGCCGGGGCCCGCGCGGGTAAGCACTCTGCGTCAGGGATGACCATATTGCTTGCGTTGTGCGTGGTTCGCTGAACACGAATTGCGATCGGCAACGAAGTGGGTGAACATATCGCCATGGCACCGATGACGCTGCACCCTGACAGCCTCGCCGTGCACGCCGGCCGCGACGATCTCGCAGCGCTGGGCGTACACGCTCTCCCCCTCGATCTCTCGTCGACCAATCCGCTGCCCGACATCGACCTCGGCGGCATGTCGTACGAGGTGCTGGCAACCGGCGGCCACCCCTTCGAGGGAGGCTCGAACGTCTACGCGCGCCTCTGGAACCCGACCGTGGCCCGATTCGAGGAGGCCCTCGCGCGCCTGGAGCACGCCGAGGAGTCGGTCGCGTTCTCCTCCGGCATGGCGGCGATGACCGCCGTGCTGCTGGCGATGACCCACGAGTCCCAGCGCCGGCACGTGGTCGCCGTGCGCCCGCTGTACGGCGGAACCGACCACCTGCTGGCGTCGGGGCTGCTCGGCGTGGAGACCACCTTCTGCGCTCCCGACGCCGTCGCGTCGGCCGTTCGAGACGACACCGCGCTCGTCGTGCTCGAGACGCCGGCCAACCCCACGCTCGAGCTGGTCGACATCCGCGCGGTCGTGGCGGCGGCCGGCGATGTGCCGGTGCTCGTCGACAACACCTTCGCCACGCCCGTGCTGCAGCATCCGCTCGATCTGGGTGCCGCACTGTCGCTGCACAGCGCCACGAAGTACCTGGGCGGCCATGGCGATGTGGTCGGCGGCGTGGTCGCCTGCGACGCCCGCTTCGCCGCGGCGCTGCGTCGCACACGTGCGATCACCGGCGCGATCATGCATCCGCTCGCCGCCTACCTGCTGCACCGCGGGCTTGCGACGCTCCCCGTGCGAATGCGGGCGCAGCAGGTGGGCGCCCGGATCGTCGCCGACTGGCTCACGACGCGACCCGAGGTCGCTCGCGTGCACTTCCCCGGCTTCGCGGCGAGTGACCCGCGCGGGCTCGTGGGCACCCAGCAGTCCGGCCCGGGCGCCATGATCGCGATCGAGCTTACCGGCGGGGTCGCCGCGGCATCCTCGCTGACGTCATCGGTCGAGCTCTTCACGCACGCGGTGTCGCTGGGCAGTGTCGACTCGCTCATCCAGCATCCCGCGGCGCTCACCCACCGCCCGGTCGCATCGGAGGCGAAGCCGTCGGACGCCCTCGTGCGGCTGTCGATCGGCCTCGAAGATCCGGCCGATCTCATCGCCGACCTGGCTCAGGCGCTCACCGCGACGGCGGACGCGCGGGAGAGCGCCGAGACGGCGCTCGCGTGACTCACCGGCCCGCGTGACGCAGAACACTCGCGCGGGCCCAGGGACTCGCGTGACTCAGCGGCCCGCGTGACGCAGGACGCTCGCCCGGGTCAAGGCTCGCGTGACTCAGGCGGAGCGGGCGGCGCGGCGCACCGCGAGCTCGTCCATCGGGTCGGGCCGCTCGAACTCGAACTCCACGAGCTCCGACTCGACCTCGCGCAGGACCTTGCCGACGGCGATGCCGAAGACGCCCTGACCGCGGCTCACGAGGTCGATGACCTCGTCGTTCGACGTGCAGAGGTAGACCGATGCGCCGTCGCTCATGAGCGTCGTGCCGGCGAGATCCCGGATGCCGGAGGCCCGGAGCTGATCCACGGCGGTGCGGATCTGCTGCAGCGAGATGCCGGTGTCGAGCAGTCGCTTGACGAGCTTCAGGACGAGGATGTCGCGGAAACCGTAGAGCCGCTGTGATCCCGACCCGCTGGCGCCTCGCACCGTCGGCTCGACGAGCTCGGTGCGCGCCCAGTAGTCCAGCTGGCGATAGGTGATGCCGGCGGCCTTCGCCGCGACGGCACCGCGATAGCCGACTTCGTCGTCCATGGCGGGAAGTCCATCGGTGAAGAGGAGCTCGGCGCCGAATGGCTCGCCCGCTGAACCGTCTCCGGTCATGCTCGTTCCCCCCTCCGGAATCGGATACCTCAACGCTAGATCAGCCTCCCCCTCGCGGCAATGACATCCGCTGTTCGGAGGTCGGCGTGTCGCACGCCTCGACGGGTTTCGACGACCGGTTCCGGTGTCGCGACCCGTCTGGACGAAGCGGCCGGTTCTGGCCGCCGCGCCATGGAAATCCCTGGTCAGCTCAGCATGCGGTCGAGCGCGGCACGCACGAAGATCGCGCGGACGTCATCGAGGCGCCGCGTCAGCTCGGGCGCGAGCTCGCCGGCACGACCGCGGGACGAGGCATCCGTCCGCCGCAGCAGCGGGGCCAGCGCCGACTCCACCAGGGCGACGTCTCGTTCGGCGCTCTGTCGGAGCGCCCGCACATGACGCGGCTCGATGCCGTGCCGGTCGAGGGCGACGAGCGCGCGCAACAGTGTGACGGACTGCTCGGTGTACGACTCGGCACCGGTGAGGATGCCCGTGCTGATCGCGTCGTTGAGCAGCTGCGGGGCGGCTCCTGCGGCGGCGAGCATCTCGTCGCGCCGGTAGCGGCGCGGCGCCGGCACGATCGACGGCGGCGGCACGGCCGAAGGGGTGGCCGGATCGCGTCCGGCGTCGACGTCTTCGAGATAGTCGCGGATGACGGACAGCGGCAGGTAGTGGTCGCGCTGGAGTGTCAGCGCGAGCCGCAGCCGCTCCAGATCGTCCTGCGAGAACTTGCGGTAGCCCGACTCGGTGCGCAGCGGGGTGACGATCCCCTGCACCTCGAGGAAACGCAGCTTGCTCGAGGTGAGGGACGGGAACTCCGGCGACAGACGCGCCAGAACCTGCCCGATGCTGAGAAGACCCGCGGACGACGCCCTTTCACGGGCGGAAGCCGCGGGCATCAGGCGTCCGCCGCCCGGGCGAGGTCGGCCGGCGAGACGAAGAAGTTGAGGCGGAACTTTCCGACGCGCACCTCGGCGCCGTTGGTGAGCGCGGCCCTGTCGACCCGCTCGCCGTTGACATAGGTGCCGTTGAGGGAGCGCTGGTCGACGAGCTCGAAGCTCGTGCCCGAGCGCGTGATCTCGGCATGGCGGCGCGAGACCGTGACGTCGTCGAAGAAGATGTCGGCTTCGGGATGCCGCCCCACCGTCGTCACATCGGAGTCCAGCAGGTAGCGGGCGCCGGCGGTGGGTCCGGAACGCACGAGCAGCAGGGCTGCGCCCGAAGGGAGCGCCTCGATGGCGTCGAGCTCTGCGTCGCCCAGCTCGCTGCCGAACGGCACGAACGAGAGGTCGGAATCGTGGCCGAACGTCTGCGTGGTGTCGGCGCCGCGATCGGAATCGCGTGCGTCGGCCCCGGCAGCCCGGCGGATGTCGCCCTCATCGGGTCGGCGGTCGTGCTCCACGGTTTCCTCCTCTGTTCGGCCAGCCTATCCGATCACCCTGGCTCGGAAGAGGCCGTTTTTGCGGTTCGCCGCGGAGGGCTGCCCCGCGTCGGCGCCCCGGATCCCCCCGGTGCGGCGGAAGCACGGGGCCACTCCGTCACGCCCGAAAGCCCACGTGCCGCAATGTTTCGTCCCGTGTCGACCGAGATGCCTCGACCGACCCGCCCCTCTAGCCTGGCAGGACGCAGACGATCCGTCACATGAAGGAGACCATCGTGTCCACCCCGCACAGCCACATCCCGCCCCTCCAGGTGCGTGAGCGTGCGGCGTGCATGTGCGACCACGGTGGCAGCTGCTCCTCCTTCGCTCCCGGCCACGCGCTGCACCTCATCCAGGCGCGGCTGGCCGCGGCCACCCCGGCGGAGTGGGCCGACGCGATCGTCGAGGAGTCCGACGAGCGGTCCGGATTCGTGGTGGTGCGCACGCTGGCAGACGGCACCTCGCTCGTGCTGTGGAACGGCGTCGGCGCGGCCGCGACGGCGACGCCCGGCACGCCGGTCGCGCTGCACGAGCGCTACCACGTGCTCGCCGTCGGCGGCGCGCGCTACAACGTCCTGCGCGCCGAGCTCGTCGGCGCCTGAGTCATCAGGCCCGAGCGATCGGGGCCTGAGCACTCGCCGGCGCTTCGCTCATCGGGACGCAGCCGCGATCCCGCGACGTCCTGCGCGAGGGATCGCGCAGGACTGAGAAAGGCGACGGGCTTCAGCCCATCGCCATCATCGAGTTCTTCATAGCCATGCAGGCGTCCATGCACGCCTGGCAGGCCTGAGCGCACATCTTGCAGACCTCGCTGTGGTCCGCGTGCTCCATGCACTCGTCCATGCAGAGCTGGCACATCGCGATGCAGGCGTCGAGCATCGACATCATCGTGGCCGGGTTCATGCCCTGCATGCGCAGCATCGACCGCATCATCGTGTTGCACATGTCCGCGCAGTTCATGCACGCGGGCGCGCACGACATCATCTGCGTGGAGCACACCGTGCATGCCTGCTCGCAGGCCGAGCAGGCATCCATACAGGCCTGCATCACCGACATGTCCATGGTGTCCATGCCGGGCATCGACATCATGTCCTTCGACATGGCGTCCATCATCATGGAGTCCATCGCCGCCATCCTTCCGTCACCGGTCAGCGGGCAGATCCCCCGCCTGCGGCCATGCTAGACCTCGGGGCGTGCGGATCGAAGGGCCGGATAGGCTCGATCGCGTGATGTCACACAGAGTTCACACACCGCTCTCAGCCTCCATCTCGGCATCGGTCTCGGCATCCGTCTGGGCACGCGTCTCTGCGCTCGCCGCCGGCCTGATCCTCGCGTTCGCCGTCGTGCTCGCCGGGGCGACCCCCGCCCACGCGCACGACGAGCTGCTCGGCAGCGACCCCGCCGCCGACAGCAGCGTCGACGCGCTTCCCGCGCAGCTCACGCTCACCTTCAGCGCCGAGATCGCCGATGACGAGGGCGCCTCGGTCGTCGAGGTGACGGATGCCGCGGGCACGACGCTCGTCGACGGCGCACCGACCGTGCACGACAACGTGCTGACGCAGCCGCTGGCGGGCGAGGCATCCGGTGCCGTGACGGTGCTGTGGAAGGTCGTCTCGAGCGACGGGCACCCCATCTCGGGCGAGCTCTCGTTCACCGTTGCGGGCGCACCTGCACCGACGCAGGCGCCGACGCCGACGGAGACGGCCGCTCCCACCCAGAGTGCGACCACGGCGCCGAGCGAGACCGTCGAGCCGTCCCCGACCGTGACCGGCGAGCCGACCGCGTCCGAGGGCTCGAGCGCGCTCCCGTGGATCATCGCCGGCGTGCTGGCGCTCGCCCTGATCGGCGCGGTCGTCTACCTGCTGGTGTCGCGTTCGCGACGCGAGAAGGCACTCGCCGAAGGTGCCCAGGGCACCGCCGGCGCCGCCCCGCAGCCCGGATCCGAGCCTCCGGCCGACCACTAGGCTGGAAGCATGCCTCACTACGACGTCGCCATCCTCGGCGCGGGGCCCGGCGGGTACGTCGCGGCCGTCCGTGCTTCTCAGCTCGGCCTCAAGGTCGCGATCATCGAAGAGAAGTACTGGGGCGGTGTCTGCCTCAACGTCGGCTGCATCCCCTCGAAGGCTCTGCTCAAGAACGCCGACCTCGCGCACCAGTTCCATCACAAGGCCGACCTGTTCGGCATCTCGGGCGACGTGCACTTCGACTTCGGAGTCGCGTGGGATCGCAGCCGCAAGGTGGCCGACACCCACGTCAAGGGCATCCACTACCTGATGAAGAAGAACAAGGTCGACGAGTACGAGGGGCGCGGATCGTTCACCGGTCCGAACGCGATCCGCGTGACCAAGGCCGACGGCTCCACCGAGGACGTCACCTTCGACAACGCGATCATCTCGACCGGCTCGAAGGTCCGCCTGCTCCCGGGCGTGCAGATCGGCGGCAACATCGTGACGTACGAGGAGCAGATCCTCGCGCGCGACCTGCCGCAGTCGATCGTCATCGTGGGCGCCGGCGCCATCGGCATGGAGTTCGCCTTCGTCATGGTGAACTACGGCGTCAAGGTCACGATCATCGAGTTCCTCGACCGTGCACTGCCCAACGAGGACGCCGACGTGTCCAAGGAGATCGCGCGCCAGTACAAGGGCTACGGCGTCGACATCCTCACCTCGACCAAGGTCGAGACGGTCAACGACCAGGGCGACAAGGTCACCGTGACCTACACCGCCAAGGACGGCACCACCGGCTCCATCGACGCCGACAAGGTCATGATGTCAATCGGCTTCGCTGCCAACGTCGAGGGCTTCGGGCTCGAGAACACCGGTGTGAAGCTCACCGACCGCGGCGCCATCGACATCGACGACCACATGCGCACCAACGTGCCGCACATCTACGCGATCGGCGACGTGACCGCCAAGCTGCAGCTGGCGCACGTGGCCGAGGCGCAGGGTGTCGTGGCGGCCGAGACGATCGGCAAGGCCGAGACGATGACCCTCGGCGACTACCGCATGATGCCGCGCGCGACGTTCTGCTCGCCGCAGGTGGCGTCGTTCGGTCTCACCGAGCAGCAGGCGCGCGACGCCGGCTACGACGTCAAGGTCGCGAAGTTCCCGTTCTCGGCGAACGGCAAGGCGAACGGCCTGGGCGAGCCGATCGGCTTCGTCAAGCTCATCGCCGACGGCGAGCACCTCGAGCTCCTCGGTGGCCACCTCATCGGCCCCGACGTCTCGGAGCTCCTGCCCGAGCTGACGCTGGCGCAGAAGTGGGACCTCACCGCTCTCGAGGCCGCCCGCAACGTCCACACGCACCCGACGCTGTCGGAGGCCGTGCAGGAGGCCTTCCACGGCCTCGCCGGCCACATGATCAACCTCTGATCACCGCGACGTCGAACGCCCCGGACCTTCTCGAAGGTCCGGGGCGTTTCGTCTCGTCGCCGGCGCTCCTCGCTCAACGACCGGTTCTCGGCTGCGCCGAGCGGAAGCGAGACGAAACGCGCCACCCCCGTTCGTCGCGCGGAAGCGAGACGAAACGCACCACCCCCGGTCGTTGAGCGAGCGAAGCGAGACGAAACGCGCGCCGACTCGTCAGGCGCCGAGCGTGCGGGCGAGCTTGGAATCGGATGCCGCTTCCCGGCCACCGACGGCGTGCACGGCTTCTTCGGCAGCGGCGAAGAGCGCCGCGCGCTGGTCCGCCGAAGCCGGGGCCGCATGCCCGAGCTCGAACTCCCACTCCCGCCAGGTGCGCTGCGTGCCGTCACGCTCGTCGGTGGCGATGACATGGTCGTCCACGAACTCCGCCACCAGTCCCCCGTCGGCGCCGCGCAGCGCGTACGCATGACGCTGGTTGCGGATGCGCGCGATCGGTCCCAGGGACGAGTTCCCAGCCACCGCCGGAAGCGCGTCGGCGACGGCATCCGGGATTCCCTGCTCCGACACGTCGCTCTCGAGCGGCCAGTGCTGTTCGACACGGCCGCCCTCGGCGTTGCGCGGACCCTTGATGTGCCAGCCCTCATCGGGGCCGCCCGTGCGGCGGCGCACCGCGTACCCGGCGTGCGCGAGCGCGAGGTCGTCGCTGTCGAAATAGACGGCGTCGAGGTCGCGCAGCTCAGCCGCGCCGACGGACGCCACCCCGGGCAGACCCGACCAGTCGGGCAGCGGAGTGTCGTCGTCGACGTCGAACTTCAGCTCCACCTCGACCGAATGGCTCGGCCCCGTCGGGTCAGCAGCCTGCTGGTGAGAGTCTTCTTCAGCGGCGCTCACGTGCGGTGTCGCTGTAGGGATCGATGTCGTCCTCGGATTCGATGAACCAGAACTCGGCCTCGGTCGGTCCATCGCCCTCGCCGGTGTTCTCGGGCGATCCCTTGCGTTCGTAGACGACCTGCGTCTCGCTGTACGGGACGATCAGTCGGTCGAGTTCGGGGTCTTCCAGCGGGAGGAGCTGCCCGTCGAGCGGGCCTCCATGCAGTCGTGCGATGGCCATGCGCCCCAGCGTAGCCCCGCGGGAGGACAGGCACCCGCACCTTGCGGATCGCCGCGAGACATGCCAGCCCTCTGAGGGGCTGCGACGACACCGGGCGCCGGCAGCGGACCAGTGACATCCGTGCAAGCGCTTCCAGCTTCTCCCCCTAGAATCGCGAGCGTGAAGGCCATCCGAACGTTCACGGTCCGCCCCGTCCTCGCCGAACCCCTCGCCCCGCTCGATCGCCTCGCGTCGAACTGGCGCTGGTCGTGGAGCCGCGCGACGCACGCCCTCTTCGCCTCGATGGATCCTGCGCTGTGGGACGACATCGGCGCCAACCCCGCACGCATGCTCGGTGCCCTCGGTCAGGAGAGGCTTGACGAGCTCGCCCGCGATGAGGAGTTCGTGGCTCGCGTCCGCGACGAGGACGAGCGCCTCACCGCCTACCTCGACGGCGACCGCTGGTTCCAGCGCCTCGAGGGCCCGAAGCCGGTTCACATCGCGTACTTCTCCCCCGAGTTCGGAGTCGACGGCTCGCTGCCGCAGTACTCCGGCGGGCTCGGCATCCTCGCCGGCGACCACCTCAAGAGCGCCTCCGACCTCGGCGTGCCGCTGACCGGCGTCGGGCTGTTCTACCGGGCCGGCTACTTCCGCCAGTCGATCGGCGACGACGGCTGGCAGCGCGAGGCGTATCCCCTGCTGGATCCCTACGGTCTCGGCCTGACGCTGCTGCGCGACCGGGCGGGTGCTCCCGTCGAGATCGCGCTCGACCTTCCGGGCGACCGCCGCCTGCACGCGCGGGTCTGGGTGGCTGACATCGGCCGCGTGCCCCTGCTGCTCCTCGATTCCGAGACGCCGTCGAACACCGACGAGATGCGCCGCGTCACCGATCGCCTGTACGGCGGCGGCGGCGAGCACCGCCTGCTGCAGGAGCTGCTGCTCGGTGTCGGCGGCGTCCGCGCGGTGCGGGCCTTCTCCGATCTGACGGGCCGCCCGAGCCCCGATGTCTACCACACCAACGAGGGCCACGCCGGCTTCCAGGGACTCGAGCGGATGTCGGAGCTCATCACGCACGACGGCCTCGACTTCGACGCGGCTCTGGCCCAGGTGCGCGCGGGCACCGTCTTCACGACGCACACCCCCGTGCCGGCCGGCATCGACCGCTTCTCGCGCGAGCTGATCGCGAACGTGCTCGCGGGTGGCCTCTTCCAGGGCCTCGACGCAGGCCGCGCGATCGCGCTCGGCCTGGAGACGTGGGAGGGCGGCGACCAGGGCGTCTTCAACATGGCGGTGCTCGGCCTGCACCTCGGCCAGCACGCGAACGGCGTCTCGGTGCTGCACGGCGAGGTGAGCCGCGGGATGTTCGGCATGCTGTGGCCGGGTGTCGACACCGACGAGGTGCCGATCACGTCGATCACCAACGGCGTGCACGCTCCCACCTGGGTGCACCCCGCCCTCAAGGCCGTGAGCGAGCGCGCGTGGGGCGATGCGCGCACCGATACGCACGACTGGACCGACCACGCAGCCGTGACGGATGCCGAGCTCTGGGGTGTTCGTCAGCAGATGAAGGGCGGGCTCGTCGCCGAGGCGCGACGGCGGGTCGCGGCATCCCTCTCCCACGGCACCTCCAACGGCGGCAGCCGCACGCCGGCGTGGGTGGATGACCTGCTCGACCCCGAGGTGCTGACGATCGGCTTCGCGCGGCGGGTGCCGACCTACAAGCGCCTCACGCTGATGCTGCGGGACCCGGAGCGTCTCACGCGACTCCTGACCGACCCGGAACGACCGGTGCAGATCTTGATCGGCGGCAAGTCGCACCCGGCCGACGACTCGGGCAAGATCCTCATCCAGCAGCTCGTGCGCTTCAGCCGCGATCCGAAGGTGCGCGGGCGGATCGTGTTCCTGCCGGACTACGACATCACCCTGGCCAAGGAGCTGTACCCGGGCTGCGACGTGTGGCTCAACAACCCGCTGCGTCCGCTCGAAGCCTGCGGCACGAGCGGCATGAAGGCCGCGCTCAACGGGGCGCTCAACCTCTCGATCCTCGACGGCTGGTGGGACGAGTGGTACGACGGCGAGAACGGCTGGGCGATCCCGACGGCCGACACCGCGGCGAACGACGAGGAGCGCGACGACGTCGAGGCCGCTGCCCTGTACGACCTCATCGAGCACCAGCTGGTGCCGAAGTTCTACGAGCGGGAGGGCGGCATCCCCACCGCCTGGCTGGGCATGGTGCGCCACACCATGACCGACCTCGGCAAGAAGGCGACGAGCGACCGCATGGTGCAGGACTACGTCCGGCGGCTGTATGTGCCGGCTGCCGCCCACGACGTGGCGCTGCGCGCGAACGGGTTCGCCGAGGCGCGTGAGCTCGCGGCGTTCGTCGGACGCGTCAAGGGCGCCTGGGGCCGGATCTCGATCGCGAGCGTCGACAGCTCGGGCATCCCGTCGCAGGCGCAGGCCGGCGACGCGCTCGAGGTGCACGCCGACGTCCGCCTCGACGGCCTGTCGCCCGACGATGTCGCGGTGGAGCTGCTGTACGGCCGCACCGACGAGGACGACGCGCTGGCGCGCGAGCACTCGGTGTACCGCCTCTCCCCCACCGGCGACGGGGTCGACGGTGTGCGCACGTTCACCGGCATCCTCCCGCTCACGGTCACGGGCACGTTCGGGTACACCGTCCGCGTGCGCCCGACGCATCCGCAGCTCGTGTCACCGGTGGAGCTCGGGCTCGTCACCTACGCCTCGTAGACGTCGATCACGGATGCCTCGACCCGGCGTGCTGCGCCGGGTCGAGGCATCCGTTTCGTTCCTGGTCGTGTCCTCGAGGGTGGACGCGTTCCTCATTTGAGGACCTGCGCCGAGATGAGGGACGACACGCCGCGCGATGGCCCGCAGCTCGGCCCTGATCCTCATCTGAGGATCGGGATGCGGCCGGCGGCGTGCGTTAAATCGTTCCCATGTTGGCCTCGGCGGTCTTGACCTCTTCGAGACGCCGCGGCTAGGGTCGCTCGGGAAAACGTATTCCCTCAATATGAAACGATCCAACGGTCCGTGCCCCACGCCGGCCACAACTTCGGGAGAGCGATTCGACGATGAATCTCCAGAGAACCTCCGTACGCGCGATAGTGGCCGGCACGGCCGCCTGCGCCCTGACCCTCGGCCTCACCTCCACCGCGCTGGCGCAGGAGACGGCGCCCTCCGGCGACGCGTCGGCGGGTGCCCAGCTCGAAGCCCTCGATCGCGGCCTCGTCGCGGTCTCGACCGGCGAGGGCGTCTTCCTCAGCTGGCGTCTGCTCGCGACCGAAGCGGGACCGGCGACCGAGACGGGCGTGAGCGGCCCGTCCTTCGCGGTGTTCCGCGACGGCGAGCGCATCGCCACGGTCGACGACAGCACCAACTACGCCGACCCGGACGGCTCTGCGGCGTCCGTCTACACTGTCGCGCCCGCCTGGCACGATGTCACCGGCGCGCAGTCCGGTCCCGTGTCGGTGTGGGGCGACGGGTTCTACGACCTGCCGCTGCAGAAGCCTGCCGACGGGGTGACTCCCGCCGGCGAGGCGTTCACCTACTCGGCGAACGACGCGTCGGTGGCCGACGTGGACGGCGACGGCGCCTACGAGTTCGTCGTGAAGTGGGATCCGTCGAACTCCAAGGACGTGTCGCAGAAGGGCTACACCGGCACGGTCTACGTCGACACCTACGAGCTCGACGGCACCCTGCTGAACCGCATCGACCTGGGCGTGAACATCCGCGCCGGCGCGCACTACACGCAGTTCATGGTCTACGACTTCGACGGCGACGGCCGCTCCGAGACGATGCTCAAGACCGCTCCCGGCACGAAGTCCATCCGCTACAACGCCGACGGCACCGTCGCGGCGTCGACGGACATCACGATGCTCGCCGACGACCTCGCGGCCGGCTACCAGGCGACCGACGACTACCGCATGAGCGCCGCGGACTATCGCCGGCACCTCATCGACGTGTTCGAGGGCTGGTCGGAGCACCCCGAGGTCGTCGCCGGTCGCTGGCCGGCCACGCTCGAGGAGGCGTTCGGCATCCCCGTGACGCACGAGTACCCGCTGTCGGAGGCGTCGGCAACGGAGCTCGTCGACTACTTCATCACCACCTACGCGCCGTCGCGCAGCGCTCGCAACGACCTCACCACGTTCGAGGGCTTCATCGTCGACGGGCCCGAGTACCTGACGGTGTTCGACTCGGCGACCGGCGAAGAGCTCGAGACGGTTCGCTACGAACCCGGTCGCGGCGACGACGGCCTGCTCTGGGGCGACTACGCGATGGCCCGCATCGAGCCGGGCAACCGCGTGGATCGTTTCCTCGCGGGAGTCGCCTACCTCGACGGCTCCCATCCCTCGGCGGTCTTCGCGCGCGGCTACTACACGCGCACGACGATCCACGCGTACGACTGGGACGGCGAGCACCTCACCACCCGCTGGGCCGTCGACAGCGGCCACGTGCCGATGACGAACCCGTTCAACGACGGCCCGCACGGCCGCGACGGCACCGACCCGGTCTACGGCACGATCACGACGCAGGGCTTCCACTCGCTGAGCGCGGCCGACGTGGACGGCGACGGCAAGCAGGAGATCGTCTACGGGTCGGCCACGATCGACGACGACGGCGGACTGCTGTACAGCTCGTTCGACACGCTGCCCGAGGGCAACGCCGCTCCGGGCGAGGTCGTGCGCCTCGGCCACGGCGATGCGATGCACGTCACCGACATCGACCCGAACCGCCCCGGTCTCGAGATCTGGACGGCCCACGAAGGTGCCACGTACGCCCCCTACGGGTCGGCGATGCGGGATGCCGCGACCGGCGAGGTGCTCTTCGGTGCGTACTCGGGCCGCGACACCGGCCGCAGCATGATCGGTGACGTGCGGCCGGACGTGGCGGGCATCGAGGTGTGGGCGAGCATGCCGAACGGCAGCGAAGGGTCGGGCCTGTTGAGCGCGTCGGGCACGCAGCTGGCGACGGCCACTCCCGGAACGAACCAGTCGATCCGCTGGGCCGCCGACCTGACGACCCAGATCGTAGATGGTGCGCAGGATGTGACGCCCACGATCAAGGACTGGACGCGCGGAACGCTGCTGACCGCCGACGGAACGCGAACGAACAACAGCACGAAGGGCAACCCGTCCCTCGTGGCCGACGTGCTCGGCGACTGGCGCGAGGAACTGCTGGTGCGCACGGTCGACTCGAGCGCACTGAGGATCTACACGAGCACCGAGGTGACGAACCACAAGCTCCCGACCCTCATGCACGACGTGCAGTACCGCGCCGAGGCGGCCCGGCAGAACACCGCCTACAACCAGCCGTCGTACACGAGCTACTACTTCGCGAGCGACATGGACTTCGCGAACGTGCCGGTGCGGACGACCGCCGCGACGCCGCGCGAGCCGAGATTCGTCGATCCGCGCGGATCGGGCTCCGACCACGTGATCGTCGCGCCCGACCCGGCGTTCGACTACTACGTGAACGGCGTGAAGGCGGAGAAGCCGCTGGTCAAGGTTCCCGCGGGTTCCGAGGTGCGCGTCACGGCGGTGCCGAAGGCGGGCTTCGCCGTCGACGCCGGCGCGGTGTCGACCTGGACCCACCGGTTCGAGACGAACGACTGACAGACGGAAGACGGATGCCCCGGCCCAGCGCAGATGCGCGGGTCCGGGGCATCCGTCTTGACGCCTCCCCGGTCGTTGAGCGAGCGAGGAACGAGCGAGACGAAACGCCCCGCATCCGGCGCAGACCATCGGCCCGAGGCGTTTCGTCTCGGTCGCTGGCGCTCCCTCGCTCAACGACCGGGTGCGAGGCCGCGACGTTTCGTCTCGGTCGCTGGCGCTCCCTCGCTCAACGACCGGGTGCGAGCCCGCGGCGTTTCGTCTCGGTCGCTGGCGCTCCCTCGCTCGACGACCGGGTGCGAGGCCGCGACGTTTCGTCTCGGTCGCTGGCGCTCCCTCGCTCAACGACCGGGTCGGAGGACCCGTCGTTGAGCGAGCGCAGCGAGACGAAACGCGCCCGGGGCCCACGTAGGCTGGTGCGGTGAAGCCGTTCGTCCTCCTCGCGACCCGAGCCGAGGACGTGCCCGCCGACGAGGAGTACGCGCTGTTCCTGCGCTACACCGGCCTCAACCCCGAGGAGCTCGTGCGGGTGCGGCTCGAGGCAGAGCCGATGCCGAGGTTCGATCTCGATGAGCTGTCGGGCATCTTCGTGGGCGGGGGTCCGTTCAACGCCTCCGATCCGCTCGAGAAGAAGTCGGCGGCGCAGCGGCGGGTCGAAGCGGAGTTCGGGCGTCTGCTCGACGAGGTGGTGGCGCGCGACTTCCCGTTCCTCGGCGCCTGCTACGGCATCGGCACACTGGGAGCGCACCAGGGCGCGGTGATCGATCGCAGCCACAGCGAGCCGATCAGCGTCGTGCCGGTCACGGTGACGGCGGCCGGGGCATCCGATCCCCTCCTCGAGGGCATGCCGACCACCTTCGACGCGTTCGTCGGCCATAAGGAGGCGATCTCACAGCTGCCCGCCTCGGCGACGCTGCTGGCGTCGTCGCCCGGGTGTCCGGTGCAGATGTTCCGCGTCGGCGCGAACGTGTACGCGACGCAGTTCCATCCCGAGCTCGACGTCGAGGGCATCACGACGCGCATTCATGCGTACGCCGACTACGGGTATTTCGCCGCCGACGAACTCGAGCTCACCCTCGCGGCGGTGCGGCGGGCGGCGGTCTCGCACCCCAGCCGGATGCTGCGCACGTTCGTCACCCGCTACGCGCGCTGATCCGGCTCTTCGCAGCGCGCCCGCCCGGTGGTACGCTCCGGGCACCGGCTGCCTCCGCCGCCCGAAACCGAGGTGCGTCATGGGTTCGAAGAAGCTGCTCATCGCCGGAGCCGCCATCGCCGTCGTCGCGGCGGCCGCGATCGTCGTACCGAGCGTCGCAGCAGGCGTGCCGCTGCCCCAGGTCCTGCCGGTGTACGCGGCGCTCGCGCCCGATGACGGGCCCGGGAACCACGGCCGGGGCAACGCCTTCGGCCACGACAAGGACTCCCCCGGCTTCCCCGGCAACAACGGCGGGGGCAACGACGACGCGCCCGGCGATGACGGGCCGGGCAACCACGGCCGCGGCAACGCCTTCGGCCACGACAAGGACTCGCCCGACTTCCCCGGCAACAACGGCGGGGGCAACGACTCCGACGACGCGCCCGGCGATGACGGGCCCGGCAATCACGGTCGCGGCAATGGCTTCGGGCACGACAAGGACTCCCCCGACTTCCCCGGCCACAACGGCCGCGGGCACGACGACTCCGACGACGACTAGGCGTTCCCGCCCGCCATCACCGCCCGGTGACGGCACTCCCGTCAGCTGGCGGGCCTCCCGGCGACCGCGTACGCCACCCAGTCCGAGGTGGCCGGCGGCTCGTCGAAGGGCAGGTCGAAGTCGACGAAGACGATGGCGCCGCTCAGCGCGCGCCCGCGTCGGGTCACCAGGCCTGGTTTCAGTCCACCGAAGGTCACGGTCACGGATGCCGGCAGCACGACGTCGTCCGAGGTCGCCCCGAGGTCGGGGTGCAGGCCGCTCGGCACGTCGGCGGCGATGACGCGCGGACGCCCTGCCCTGACGTGCGGAAGGAGCACCGAGACGACATCGCGCGCGGCGCCGCGGAGCGCGGGATCGGTCGAGACGCCGATTCCGAGGATGCCGTCGATGACGATGTCGTACTCCGCGGCATCCGCTGCGACCTGCGCGAGATCGATGCGCCGGGCGCCGCCGGCGAGCGCCGTCGCCAGCGCCTGCTCGTGCACGCGCTCCGACGTGCAGAACACGTCGATGCGCAGGTCGTCGGCCGGCGGGTGCGCGCTCGCCGCGCGCTGCGGCATCCATTGCAGAAGCGCCGCTGCCGCGTACAGCGCGTCGCCGCCGTTGTCGCCCGCTCCGGCCAGCACGAGGACACGGCCGACGATCGGGCCGCCGTCGGTGCCGGGAAGACGCCGACCGCCCCCGTCGCGGGTCACGCCGGCCTCGACCAGCTCGTCAGCGGTGATCGACGCGAGGCACTGCGCCGCCCACAGCATCAGCGGCACGCCCTGGTCGAGCAGCACCCGCTCCGCCGCGCGGATCTGCGCGGTCGTTCGGACAGGGACCCACTCCGTCATGACAGCGACTCTCTCACGGTCGCTGTTCGAGCTGCTCGGCAGTGCGGTCCTTCTCCAGCGCCTGCTCCGCAGGACGCTCGCTCTCCTGCGGCTTGTCCCCGGCCTGCTCTGCCGCCTTCTTCTGCGCGGCGAGGCGTTCCTTGTCGGCGTCGGCACGCGCGTGCTGGAGCTCCTCGGTGGCGACCCGCACGGCATCCTCCGCCTGCCGCACCCGCCGCAGGGCGAACGTCGGCGAGCCGAACCGCTCGCGCACGCGATCGACATCCTCGCGCTCGCTCACGATGATCCACGTCGACGCCAGCAGGATCACCTGGGCGGAGAGGTTCAACCACAGCAGCAATGCGATGAGGCTGGCGAAGGTGGCGAGGAGCGGGTTCGACCCGGCGCCTGCCACGAAGATCCCCGACAGCTGCTGCAGCACCGTGAGTCCGACGGCGCCGAGGAAGGCGCCCGACCACAGCGCACGGGGACGTGCGCGCACGCCGCTCAGCGTGACGAAGGCCAGGGCCACGACCGCCATGTCGAGCAGGAAGACGACGAGCACCGACACGCTGCGCGTGGCGATCGTGGCGAAGTCACCCTGCGCGATCCCCATCCAGTCGAGCACCGCGCCGATGAGCGAGGTGCCCACGAATGTCGCGCCGGCGGAGAGCACGAAGCCGCCGCCGATGGCGATGGCCAGCAGCAGGTTGCGCAGCAGCACCCAGACGAAGAACACGTCGTCGTGCACCCGGTCCGCCAGCGTGCGGATCGCCACCCGCAGCGAGCCGATCGCGCCGATCGCCGCTCCGACCAGCGCCACGAGCGCGATGATCCCCGCGACGGTCAGTCCCGCGGGCGCTTCGATGTCGGAGACGTCGACGAGCCCGCCCTTGCCGACGAGACCCGGGATCGCGGCATCCACGGCGTCCACCAGGGATGCCCAGGCCGCGGGATTGTCCCTCAGCCAGATCGCAGCGAACGAGAAGCCGAGAAGCACGCCGGCGAACACCGAGAACAGGGACCGATAGGTGATGCTGTCCGACAGCATCGGCCCGCGACGTTCGGCGTAGTGCAGCCACATCCGCACCGGCCGCAGCGACAGTGCCCAGGCTGTCAGCTTCGCGATGAGGTCCGCCATGCCGTCACCCTATCGAGCGCCCGCGGCCATCTCGCCAGGCTTGACGCGCGGCGCATAGTATGTCGAGTGGGGATTGGGGAATTGCCGTGAGAGGTCTTGCACAGACGCTCGTGCTCACCGGAGCCGTTCGAGCCGCCGACATGTCCGCCGCCATCGCGCAGGCGGGCGGCGCCGACGGGCCGGAGCTGCAGCGGCTGCTGGTGAGCTCGAAGCTCGTCACCGAGGGGCAGGTCGCCGAGGCGATCGCGCTGCACACCGGTCACCGATACGTCGACCTGGCGAGCATGCCGCTCGATCCGAACGTCGTCGCGCTGGTGCCGGGCAACCTCTGCCGCAAGTACGGCCTCATCCCGGTCGACCGTCGCGGCGAGCGGCTCACCGTGGGCGTTCTCGACCCGACCGACATCGTCGCGCTGGACGACGTGGCCAGCATCACCGACCTGTTCGTCGAACCCGTCGTCGTCGCCGAAGACGCGCTGACGCAGATGTTCGAGCGGTTCCTCCGCTCCGACGAAGAGCTCAGCGAACTGTCGATGACGATCGAGGAGTCCAGCGAGTCGAACCAGGCCGCGTTCACCGAGACCCTCGAGGAGCAGGACAACGACGCCCCGATCGTCCGCTTCGTGAACCTGCTCATCGCGCAGGCCATCAACGACCGCGCGAGCGACATCCACGTCGAGCCGGGCGAGAAGCAACTCACGGTGCGGTTCCGCATCGACGGCGTGCTGCACGAGATGCAGAAGGCCGACCGCGCCATCCAGGACGGCATCATCTCGCGCCTGAAGATCATGTCGTCGATCGACATCGCCGAGAAGCGCAAGCCGCAGGACGGCCGCCTCTCGGTCACCCACGAGAACCGGCCCGTCGACCTTCGCGTCGCGACCCTGCCGACGGTGTGGGGCGAGAAGATCGTGATGCGCATCCTCGACAACACCGGTCAGGTCATGACGATGCGCGACCTGCTCTTCTCGGGCGTCAACGAGCAGCGGTTCCGCGAAGCGATCACGAAGCCCCACGGCATGATCCTTGCGACGGGCCCGACCGGTTCGGGCAAGTCGACCAGTCTCTACACGGCGCTGCGCGCCATCGCGAACCCGACGATCAATGTCATCACGGTGGAAGACCCGGTCGAGTACCGCATTCCGGGCATCAACCAGGTGCAGGTGAACAACCGCGCCGGGCTGACGTTCTCGACGGCGCTGCGATCGATCCTCCGCTCCGATCCCGACGTCGTGCTCGTCGGCGAGATCCGCGACTTCGAGACGGCGAACATCTCGATCGAGGCGGCGCTCACCGGTCACCTCGTGCTGTCGACGCTCCACACCAACGACGCGCCGTCGGCGCTGACCCGTCTGACCGAGATCGGCTGCGAGCCGTTCCTCGTCGCGACGGCGCTGTCGGCGGTCATCGCCCAGCGCCTCTCGCGGCGGCTGTGCATGCGCTGCCGCGAGCCGCTCGTCGAGACGACCGAGGTGCTGACCACTCTCGGCTTCCCGCACGACCCGGCCGATCCGCCCCAGCTCTACAAGGCGGCGGGATGCCCCGCCTGCTCGAGCACCGGATACCGCGGGCGCGTCGCGCTCCACGAGATCATGACGCTGAGCGACGAGATCGAGACGCTCGTCGTGACCCGTGCGACGGGCAGCGAGATCCGCCAGGTCGCGCTGGAGCAGGGCATGGTGTCGCTGCGGCAGGACGGCTGGTCGAAGGTGGCACAGGGCCTCACCACGATCGAGGAGGTGCTGCGGGTCACCGTCTGACCCGCAGCATCCGGCCCGCACTCAGCGCCGCAGCGGCTCACCGCGTTTCGTCTCGGTCGCTGGCGCTCCCTCGCTCAACGACCGGACCTCTTGCCGGTCGCTGGCGCTCCCTCGCTCAACGACCGGACCTCTTGCCGGTCGCTGGAGCTCCCTCGCTCAACGAGCGGACCTCTTGCCGGTCGCTGGCGCTCCCTCGCCCAACGAGCGGACCTCTTGCCGGTCGCTGGCGCTCCCTCGCTCAACGACCGGACCTCTTGCCGGTCGCTGGCGCTCCCTCGCTCAACGAGCGGACCTTTTGCCGGTCGTTGAGCGAGCGAGGAACGAGCGTGCCTCTTGCCGGTCGTTGAGCGAGCGAGGAACGAGCGAGACGGAACGCCCTGAGCGCTTCCTTCCCTTACTGCTTCGCGAGCTCCCCGTACAGGCTAAAGATCGGCAGGTACAGGGAGATCACCATCCCGCCGATCAGGATGCCGATACCCACGATGAGAATGGGCTCGATCGTCGATGAGAGTTGCGCCGTGGCCGTTTCTACCTCGTCTTCATAGAAGTCCGCGATGGACGACAGCATGTCGACGAGCGTGCCCGACTCCTCGCCGACCGAAACCATCTGCGGCACCATCGCCGGGAACACCTGGGCTTTCGCGAGCGGTGCGGCGAACGAGCGGCCCTGGCGGATCGACTCCTGCACGTCGCGCACGGCCTCTTCGATCTTCCAGTTGTTCGACGCCTGTCCGACGATCGAGAGTGCCTGGATGATCGGCACGCCGGCGTTGAGCATCATCGAGAGGTTGCGCGCGAAGCGGGCGACCGCCATCTTGGTGGTCAGCTTGCCGAAGACGGGCATCTTCAGCTTGATGGGGTCGACGACCTTGCGGTACTGCAGCGTGTGGCGGTTGGCGCGCCACCAGATGACGGCGACGATGACGACGAGCACGATGGCCGGCAGCATCCACCACATGTTGTTCGAGATCGTGACGAGGATCTGGGTCGGCAGGGGGAGCGCACTTCCAAGTCCTTTGAACATGCGCTCGAAGACCGGCACGACGAACGTCACCATCACCAGCACGCCGAGGATCGCGATCACGAGCACGATCGCCGGGTAGGTGACGGCGGCGCGGATCTTGTTCTGCAGTTCGGCGTCGCGCTGGTAGTTGTCGGCGATCGAGCCGAGGGCGCTGCCGAGGAAGCCGCCCGCCTCGCCCACCTTCACGATGCTGAGCATGAGCGGCGGGAAGGTCTGCGGATGCCGCGCGAGCGCCGCCGAGAACGACGAGCCCGATTCCACATCGGCCTGCACCTGCACGAGCGCCGGCTGCAGGCGCTTGTCGTCGGTCTGCTCGATGAGGATGGCGAGCGTGCGCATGAGCGGCAGGCCGGCGTTGATGAGACCGGCCATCTGCCGCGAGAACACCGCGAGGGTGCGCGCCGACACGGTCTTGGTGGCGCCGGGCAGCTTGATGTCGCGGTTCAGTCCGGTGTTGGACTTGAGCGTGACCTCGAGGGGCGTGAGCCCCTGCGCCTTGAGCTTGCCGGTGACCGCCGACTCGCTGGCGGCCTCGATCGTGCCCTTGACGACCGATCCGCCGCGCGGATCGACGGCCCGGTAGACGAACTCCTGCACAACGGCCATGTCAGGCCTCCTCGTTCGCGGTGGTCCACGCTTCGAGGTCGTCGACGCCGCCCCAGTCCACGTCCCGCGCGGTCGGGTCGACCCGGCCGCCGACGGTCGGTGACCCGAAGCGCGAGCCCATGCCGATGCCCGTTCCGGCGGCGGCATTCGCGGGAACGGATGCCGCGGCATCCGCCTGCCGCCATTCGCCGGCGTGGTGCGCCCACTCCTCGGCATCGAGATCGCGCGGCTTGACGTACACGCCGTCGAGGCTCTTCGGATCGACCGCGAAGTCCATCGCCACGTTGCGCGCGATGGTCCCGTCGGACACGAGGCGGCGGAGATCCTGGTCGAGCGTGTGCATGCCGACCTCCGAGCCGGCCTGCATGGCCGAGTAGATCTGCGCGACCTGACCCTCGCGGATCATGTTCGCCACCGCCGGGGTGTTGATGAGCACCTCGGTGGCGATCGTGCGGCCGTTGGTCTGCGCGAGCGGCAGCAGCGTCTGGCTGATGATGCCCTGCAGGGTGTCGCCCAACTGCGTGCGGATCTGGTGCTGCTGGTCGGCGGGGAACACGTCGATGATGCGGTTGATGCTCTTGGCCGCGCCCTGCGTGTGCAGGGTCGAGAGCACGAGGTGGCCGGTCTCGGCCGCCGACAGGGCGGTCGAGATCGACTCGGGGTCGCGCAGCTCGCCGATGAGGATCACATCGGGGTCCTGGCGCAGCACGCGGCGGAGCGCCTCGGCGAACGAGTTGGTGTCGCGGCCGACCTCGCGCTGGTGGATGAGCGCGCGCTTTGACTGGTGGTGGAACTCGATCGGGTCTTCGATCGTGATGATGTGCGCGGCGACCAGCTGATTGACGATGTCGACCATCGCCGTCAGCGTGGTCGACTTGCCGGATCCGGTCGGGCCCGTCAGCAGCACGAGCCCGCGGGGCCGCAGCGCGAGGTCGCGCGCGATGGCGGGAGCGCCGAGCTCCTCGAGCGTGTAGACGCGGTCGGGGATGTAGCGGAGGGCGATCGCGATCGACCCGAGCTGACGGTAGACGTTCGTGCGGAAGCGCCCGATCCCGGCGGTGGCGTGAGCGAGGTCGACCTCGCCGTGCTGGAGGAACTCCTCCCGCTGCCCGTCGCCCATGAGCGCGAACGCGGTGCGCTCCACCCACTCCTCCGACAGCGCGTCGGGGTAGCCAGGCACCGGCACCAGGTCGCCGTCGACGCGCAGCAGCGGCGGCGCACCGGCGGTGATGTGCACGTCCGATGCCCGGTGGCGCGCGCCTCGTGCGAGGAGCGTCTCGAAGTCCAGGTCGTCCATGGCCGTCACCCTTCCGCGTCCACGAAGGTCAGCGCCGAGATCTGCACGTCGAACGTGCCCTCACCCGACTGCGTCGTGGTCGCCGTGATGCTGTTGAGCAGGCGCGGTCCGGAGCGGAGGGCGTCGAGGAAGGCGGTCACCTGCGCCATGTCGCCGGCGGTGGCGCTGATCACGAAGTCGACCTGCTGGCGACCCGCGGCGGCGGCAGCGTCTCCGACTGCGGGACCGGCGGCTGCGGCATCCGTCGTCGTTCCTGTCGTGGTGTCGGTCGCACCTTCCGTCGCCTCCGGCGTCGGGGCGGGCGCCGGGGCCACGGCAGCGGCGTCGCCGTCGGTCACGCCGGTGCGGGGAACGAACGCGACCTGCTCGCCGGCGGTGACGGCGGTGAGGGAGACTCCGGATGCCTCGGCCGCCTGTGCGACGACCTCGAAGACGTCGTCCAGCTGACCCGTGGCAGGCAGCTGCGAGCGGAGTTCGGCGACGTCGGCGTTGATCTGGTCGAGGTTCTCCTGCTCCTCGGTGAGGTGGTCGACCTGCGCCTGGTAGATCGCGTTGGTGTTCGCGACGGTCGCGGTCTGCGCGTCGACGCCCACCGCCTGGAAGTACAGCGGCATGGCGACCAGGAACACGCCGAGCGCGATGACGCCGAGCGAGACGATGAGTCCGAGCGCGGTGACGAGCTGCTTGGGCATCACTCGCTCCCTTCTTCGGCCGCGTACTCATTCGAGTAGACGGTCTGGTCGAACTCGACGTTCAGCAGGTACGAGAAGCGGTCGGCCGAGACCTGGCTCGAGGTCACCGACTGGCCGTCGGCGTAGAGCACGCCTTCGACGGCGCGCAGCGACCGGATGATCGCCACGATGTCGAGCGGCGTCGGGCTGTCGATGGTGACCGTGCCCACGATGCCCTGCTCGGCCGTCGGGTCGTCGCCCTGAGCGGCGCCGCCGACGGTGAGGTCGAAGCCGGTGAGGGTCGTCTCTGCGGGCAGGATGCCGGAGATCTTGGCGATCACGGGCGTCCAGGCGAGGTCGGCGGCCATGGCCTCGGTGCGGTAGTCGGTGAGTTCCGACTCGGTCGCGAGCGCCTGACTCACCTCTGAGAGCGAGGCGATCTCCGTGAGGAGGACACTGGTCTGGGTCTGCTCGGCGGCGAGGCGCTGGTCGGCGAGGAACTTGAACGCGAACGCGCCGGCGATGATGAGGAAGGCGACGACGATGGCGCCGAGCACGATCCACACCCAGCGGCGCACGAGCTTGTCGCGCTCGCGGCGTACGACCTCGGTGCGCGGCATGAGATTGACACGGGGCACTCCCGCGAACGGGGCCGGGATGGCGGTCATCGGCCGGCCTCCCCGAGTGCGATGCCGATGGTGCCGACGAGGTTCAGCGAGACGTCGCCGGCGGGCGGCGGCGTCACCATCGACACGACGTCGCCGGCGGACACGATGGTCATCGGCGTGTCGATGGCGGCGGTGAGCGCCGACATCACGCCTTCCACGGCGGCGCCGGCGCCGGTGACGAACAGGCGGGTCAGCGGCGCGGCGCCCGCGCGGCTGCCGAAGAACGCCAGCGTGCTGCGGACGCGGGCGGCGAGGTCGGTGGCTCCGGGCGGCGTCGCTGCGCGCATCGCGCCACGGGTGCGGCCGGGGGCGGCGATGCCGGTGCCTGCGCTGCCGGGCGGTGTCGCGGCTCCTGCGTCCAGGGAGCCGAGGCCGTTGCCCGCCGTGGCGGCGGTAGCGGCAGCCGCGAGTTCGAGCTCGGGTTCGACGAGCTCGGCGTTGTGGCGGCGGGTCGCGGCCGTCGCGACGTCGATCGGCAGGAGGCGCACGAAGAGCGGCACGCCGCCGCGCGAGATGACGACCTGCGTCGTGTGGTCGCCGATGTTGACGGTCGCCACGAGCTCGTCGGGCGCCGCGAGCGACGCGGTGGCGCGGGCGAGTCCGAAGGCGGCGAGGTCGACGCCCTGCGCGCGGACCTTTACCTTGGCGAGGGTTGAGATGATCTGCTCGATGCTCTCCGACACGGCGGCCACGAGCAGTCCCGAGACCTGGTCGCCCTGCTGCGAGAGCGGGAAGAAGTCGAGCACGGCCTGACTGGCGGGCACCGGCAGCAGGTCCTGCACCTGGTAGGGCAGCGCTTCGCGCAGGAGGTCGGGTCGCATCGCCTGCGTCGTGTATTCGCGCACCAGGATGCGGCGGCTGGCGACGCCGAGCACGGCATCCTTGCTTCGGAATTTCGCGCCGGTCCACAGCTGCCGCAGTGCGACGGCGACGGCGCCCGGGTCGAGCACCTCGGAGTCTTTCGCCGCGTCGGGTGGCAGCGGCACCTCGCCGTATGCGATGAGCTGGGGTTTGCGACCGAGTGAGAGCTCTGCAGCGCGCACGCTCTCTTCGGTCACCTCCAGCCCCACGATCGTCTTCGCCATGATGTTCCCTTCCCCAAGAGCGTCGGCGCTCAGGCGCCGACGAAAAGATTCACGTACCACCGGCCGACGGCTTCGCCGGCGAACACTCCCGTCCAGGCGCCGAGGATCATCCACGGGCCGAACGGGATGGCGGTCTTGCGTCCGGCGCGCCGCAGGAGCAGCAGTGCGATGCCGAACACTCCCCCATACAGGAACGCGGCGAACGCGCCCACGGCCAGGGCTCCCCAGCCCAGCCACCCCAGATAGATGCCGATGACACCGGCGAGCTTGACGTCTCCCCCACCCATCCCGCCGCGTCGCACCGATCGCAGCAGGAAGTAGAACACGTACAGCACGGCCATGCCGATGCCGGCGCGCAGCAGCAGATCCCATTCGTCGGTGAGCCACGCGACGATGGTGAACAGGATGCCGGCCACCAGGTAGCTCGGCAGCACGATGCTGTTCGGCAGCCGATGCGTGTCGAGGTCGATCAGTGTGAGCACGATCGAGATGGCCGCGAAGTACAGGAACGCGACGATGACGAGCGCATACGCCCACACGCGGGCGGGTTCGACGACGCCGTCCCACTGCGGTGAGGCGAGGTGCGTCACCAGCGTCTCGCCCCCGGGGCCGCGGTACACCGCGACGCCCCACCAAGTGACGACCGCGAACGCGAGGCCGGTGAGAGCCTCGACGATCGGATACCGCGGCGAGATGGGCGCCTTGCAGTTCGCGCACTTGCCGCGCAGGGCGATCCATCCGAACACCGGCACGTTGTGCCAGGGCTTGATGGCCGCGTCGCAGTGCGGGCAGCGGCTCTCGCGCATCAGCGAGATGCGCGCCGGCACGCGGTAGGCCACGACGTTGAGGAACGACCCGATGAGGAGGCCGAAGATCCCAGCGACGACGGCGAGGAAGAGGGCGAGTGACGTCATCCGCTAGCGCTCTGTCTGGAAGAAGAGGTTGTCGAGACGTGTCACGGTGTTCGAAGGGTCGAAGATGCCGCCCGTGCCCTTGATTCCGCAGCTGATCGTCGGGAGCGTCGGCGCCCACGACATCGGCATGCACGTGAAGGTGCCGCCATTGAGGTGGAGTCCGTCGCTGCCCATGTACAACTGACCCGACATGGTCAGCGACATGGTGGTCCCGATTCCGCACGCGCTGTATATGAGCGTCCGCACGTTGATCGTCGTCCCCGCGGTGAACTTGTCCAGCGACGATGACGAGCAGGCCGGCGGCCTTCCGTCACTGCCATTCGGGTCGAGGTGCACGACCATCAGTTGCGGTCCCGTGGCCATCGTCGTAGTGACGGGCCGCGAGATCGTATCGGTGAGCTCCAGGTCCATCTTCTCGCTGGCGGGAACGAGGATGACCACGTCGCGCGCCAGCGTGACGTTACCGGGCGCCACCTTGATGCCGCTTCCCCCTGCAGGGCAGCCCGTCATGTCGATGACCGCACGGGTCCCGCTAACGCTGAGAACAGCCTGGAGTTGCGTGGTTGTGCACACCGTCCCCGCGGGGGGCGCAACCACAGGGAGCGCCGTAGAACTCCATGACGTACCTGCGGTCAACTCGATCCACGCCGTTGCATCGAAGACCTGAGCGAGTGTCGGCGAGATCACCGGCGTCGGCTCTCCGGTGATAACGGGCACCGCCGTGACGCCGTCGAGCCTTCGCCAATCGGCCGGAACGTGGTCCACCATTGCGAGATGGGTGCGGAAGGACCCGTTCACGGTGCCCTTGCCGTTCTTGGTGTCGATGTTGCCGGCCGCGTAGACGTCGCCGCCGACCGTGATGCCGTTGACGTTGAGCTTGATCTGACCCGTCACCGAGATGACGTCACCGCCGACCGTGAACTTCTTGTTCTTGATCTCGATCGTGTCGCGCGTGTACACGCTGCCCGTCACGGTGCAATCGTCGGTGATCGTCAGGCCTCCGCGCAGCACCCACAGATCGCCGTCGATGGCCCCTGTCGCCCCGTTGTTGCACTGGTAGTCGCCTTCGCGAATGACGAGGTCACCGGTGTAGGTCGACTTTGTGGCCTTGAACGCACCCTCGAAGAATGCAACGGTGCCGGACGGAGTTGTGGCAGGCCCGTGGTACCACGGGTAGACGGCGTCGATGGTTGCTTCAGCGTCGTCGGTCCCGGTGCCCGTGGACCGGATGAAGACCCATTTCGTCGTTGCACTGGGGCACGTGGCGGTGACGCCCGCCGAGTCCCAGGCAGCCGGTCGAACGGCGAGGTCCGTGGAGCGGATGGAGTAGGAGTACTTCGGGCTGGAGCCAGGGGGGGTGCTTGCCGACATCGCGACGGCGCCACAGTTCAGCCCAGTGGTCGAGATCGCACCCTTCAGGGAGGCGACGGCGACGTCTCGTCCAGACTCCGCGGCGATGAAGGCCTGGGTGCGGTCCTTGTTGTCGGCGTTCGCACCGATCGTGAAGACGACGGAGGCGGCGATGGTCGCAGCGACGATGAAGCCGATGAACATGACGACCACTACGGTGACGAGCACCGCGCCGTCGTCCTCGGGGCGTGCACCCTTGCGCTGCTGAGTCCTGCGCAGCCGGTCATTCACCAGCATCCGGCGCTCCCTGTGTCTTGGATCGACCTTGGCGCGATGTCGGCAGCAAAACTAACCGGCGCCGCATCGGTCGTGATCGTGAACGTGTACGTCAGTGAGTTGGCCGCCGTGCGCACGAAATAGGGCGTGGACCCCTGCTTCGTGATCCCCGTCTGCCAACTTGGCCACGCGGTATTCGGGGACGTGAGGATCCCGGGAGCTGTGGTGAACTGCGCTCCGGGGTCGGTGAGGCGAAAGCCCTGGCATTTCAGGTTGCCTCCGAGCGAGGTGCTCACCCGCAGCACCGTGCCGCTCTCGGTCACCTCGAAGTAGAGCGCGTTCCGCATTGCGCGCTCGATCGTCGACGAGACCAATTGGCCGCGATTCGTGGCCTGGGTCACGCTGGTCACTTGCTCCTGCGTTCGCCACGAGTTTACGAAGATGGTCGCGATCGCGATGACGACAATGCCGCTTACAACAAAGGCGACGATCAGCTCGATCAGACCGAGTCCGTCGTCGTTCGTGCGGGCGCGTGGAGTCATGGGATGTAGATGAGCGCGGTGCTCGTAGCGAGAGTGCGACCCTCGCCGACGATGTTGACGGTGAGTCTGGCGGTTGCACCGGGATTGCAGCCGGTAACCGTGCTTGTAGACGCGGAGATTGATACTCCCCGGCCATCGGTCGCCGCGGGGCGCGAGGCGATCGCTCCGAGATATGGACAAGTTGGAGTCGCTCGGGCGTCGTCGATGATCGAGTTCATGTACCGCGTGGCTGTCGCAGTCGACGCCTGCTGCGACGACAAGACGACTCCCTGCCAGAGGGCGGGAAGAATCGCTACCGCAATGATGCCCAATAGGAACATCGCGATAACCACTTCGACGAGACTGAACCCCGAAGCGTCCGCGCTACGACCCCTCATCCGCTCACCTCCCCAAGTGGCAGAACCCCGCATGCAATGATGCCATGACAGGGCCGGGGCTGTCGTCCCGGCCCTGTCATGGCTGCGGCTGATTAGCAGGCCGGCCCGGAGCTTGCTGAGTAGTCGGTCGCGCGATCGAACGTTGCCACTGCGCAGACGGAACTGATGGCGGCTCCGGTCGCAGGCTGACCCGTCAGCGTGATCTTTGCGTCGCCAGTCTTGTACGGAGTCACAGGCTCGTTGTTGGCCAGCTGGGCAGTCCACTGCGTCGCGGCGGATGCTGCAACCGCCTTGGTCGCGTTCTCCTCGGCCGTGGCCTGAATGCTGCCAAAGACCGGAATGGCGATGGCAACCAGGACGCCGAGGATGACGACGACGACGATGAGCTCGATGAGCGAGAAGCCGGCCTCGCGGCCCTCCTCCTCGCGGCGGGCCTTCTCAGCCTCGATGTAGTTCTTGATGAATGCACGCATGGCGCAGTGTCTCCCCAGTGTGTGAAATGAAAGGTCAGCTCCGACCGGCCGGCACAGCAAGTACCGGTTCACATGTAACCCCAGTAACGAACTCCCAGACTCCGTCAGAGCTGGGTTCGAGACACGCGCCCAAGCACGAATCCCCTCCCGCTCTCGAGCATGACCGCGCCGACCTGCGACGTCAATGCGCGCGCATGCAGCGTTCCCCTAAGAAAGCCTCAGGACAACACACCAGCGCCCCGTTCGGGTGTCCGCGTCGGCGTTCCTCGGGAAAGCTATCGCCAGACATGGGCGAATCCCAGTGCCGGGGGTGGTCGGGTGATTCGTCTCGGTGTACAGGCGCTCCTGTTGCAGGGAACCGGCTTCGCGGCGGAGTCCGCCGGGGCAGCGGTGCGTGAGCTCCAGATGTAGCCGCGCCGCAACGAGAAACGGGGAATCAGGATGACGATGTTGCGCCTCCGCCTACCCGCGGCAGCTCTCGCGCTGCTCGCGTTCGTCGCACTCTCCGCGTGCGCGCCACAACTCGCATCGTCGCCCGAGGGTTCCGGCGTTCCGCCGAACCCGCCGGCGGACACGACCGAGGCCGCCGGCGTCACCTTCGTGTCCGTCGTCGATGGCGACACGATCGAGACCAGTGCGGGCACCGTGCGCATCATCGGGATCGACGCGCCGGAGCGGGGCGAATGCGGTCATGACGAGGCATCCGTCGCCATCGGGACGCTGCTCTCCAACGGCGCCTCGATCACGCTGCAGCTTCCTGAGGGCGAGAACGATCAGGACCAGCACGGGCGGCTGCTGCGGTATGTGAGCACTGACGCCGGCGTCGACCTCGGATTGATGCAGGTGCAGGCGGGCAACGCCGTCGCGAGGTACGACTCGTCCGACGGATACCCCGCGCATCCGCAGGAGGCCGACTATCACGCGGCGCAGCTCGCCTCGCTCGGGCCGGACGGCACCGTCATCGCGCTGGGCTGCGACGTTGCGGCCGCACCCCTTGTCGCACCACCAGCAGCTGTCGCGCCGCCCTCGGCGGTGGCACCGCCGGCCGACAACCGGTGGTGGGAGAAGTACACGTCGTGCACGAAGCTCAAGAACAACGGGCTCGGCGACCCGATCGGCCCATTCAATCGCGACGACCCCGCCCAGGCGGAGGCGTACGACTGGTTCGCGAATCGCACCGGCAACAACGGCGACGGTGAGGGCGACGGCCTGGCCTGCGAGTAGGTCTCGCTCCCGGTGGCCAGGTGTCCGCCGCGGGTCCGGTCGACGACTTGCGGACGGGAAAAATCACGGTGCCGCCGGAACGACATCGCGCCGGGCCAGGGCGAACGGCAACCGGTCGAAGACGATGCGGAGCTCGACGATCCTGCCCTGCTCCACCCGGTAGAGCTCCGCGCCCGGGGCGCTCGCAATCGTCGCGGTGGAGGTGTCGTACATAAGGAGCGCCTCGACGTCTGTTCCGTAGCACGCGAGCACCTGCGACCCTGTGAGCGAACCGGCGAACGGCCCCATGAAGGCGCGCAGGGCTTCGACGCCGCACATCGCGCCGGCGGGCGCATGGCACATCACGTCCTCGGCCACGCGAGACATAGCTGCCTCGAGGTCGCCGGCGGTCCAGGCGCGGTGGTAGTCGAGCGCCGTGTCGACGGCGGAGTGGCTGGTCTCGGTCATGAGACTTTCCTTTCGACGGGGACGCCACAGCCGGCGTCATGGATATAGACACCGCGCTGCACCGGATCGGAACGCACGGCGTCGATCCTGCCAAGATGGGCCGCGTGACTTCGGCGACGTTGATCGCCGCCCAGGCGGGCGACGGGGAAGCCTTCGCCGCCCTCGTCGAGCCGTATCGACGAGAGCTGCACCTGCACTGCTATCGCATCCTCGGGTCGCTGGACGACGCCGACGACGCGATGCAGGAGGTGCTGCTCGCCGCATGGAAAGGCCTGCCCGGCTTCGAGGGGCGCTCCTCGGTGCGAACGTGGCTGTACCGGATCGCCACCACGCGCTGCCTCAACACGGTTCGGGGCCATGCCCGTCGTCCGCGACTCGAGCCCGTCCCGCCCTTCGACCCGCCCACGCCGTCGAAGGCGTTCGACGTGCCGCACCTGCAGCCCTATCCTGACGCGCTGATCGACGAGCTCGATCCGTCCCACCGGGCAGCGGCTCGCGAGAGCATCGAGCTCGCGTTCGTGACCGCTCTTCAGCGCATGCCACCTCGCCAGACGGCTGCGCTCATCCTCTGCGATGTCCTGGATTTTCCCCTCCGCGAGGCGGCCGGCATCCTGACCACCAGCCCCACTGCCGCGAAGGGTCTGCTGCAGCGTGCGCGCGCGTCCGCGGCCCCGTTCGAATCGAGGGATGCCACGGCTGCGGACCGGGATGTCGCTCGGAGGTTCGCCGTGGCCTACGCCCAGGACGACGTGGACGGGGTCATCAGCCTGCTCACCGACGAGAGCTGGCTGGCGATGCCGCCGGCGACGGAATGCTACGTCGGGCGGGCGGCCATCGGTGCGTTCCTGCGCGCCAGTGCGGCGGGACGACCGGGCGGCCGATACGAACTCGTGGAAACCTCCGCGGCCGGACGGCCGGCCTTCGTCTGCTACCTGCAGAAACGAGCGCGAGGTCTGCTCGTGATCACGCCATCCGCCGATGGCACGGCGATCGCGTCGATCATGCGATTCCTGGACGACGGCTTGCATCGGCACTACGACCTGCCCGACGTCCTTGACTGATCGCGATCGGGCGGTTGGTCAAGGCACCACCATGGGCGACGGCATCCGTCATGCCGGCTCGAAGTCATCGGGTGCGGCCAGCGGAGTTCGCGACCGTTTCTCGTATTTATGTTCTATATTCGGGCCGGATCCGGTAAGCTCGACTTGTGAATGTTTCTTCGGATGTCGATCCCGATCTGGAGTGGCGCGCCGAACACTCCGACGACTGGCGCTTCGCACCAGATCCCCGGGACTTCGCCGAAACCGACCCTCAGATCGCTCTGGCAGCCCTCGCGGCGAGTGGCGAGGCTCACACGGTCGCAGTCGCCGAGCTCGAGGCGTTGACGGTGCGCACGCGCATGCTGATCGCCGATCAGTATCACGCCATCTCGATGGTGTTGACGGATGCCGCGGCCTGCCCCGACCCGTGGGTCGGGGCCGATCCCACCCTGGATCCCGCGTGGCGTGACCCCCAGGATCGTTCGATCTCAGCAGTCCGTGCCGAGCGCTCCGAGATCGCTGTGCGCTCCGCGGCGCTCGACCTCTCGATCCGGCTCGGTCTGTCGGAGCAGATGATCCGCAATCGCGCCGCCTATGCCGACACCCTTCGCGACCGTTGCCCCCGGCTGTGGGCGGCATTCCGCGCCGGAGGCGTATCCGAGCAGAACGCGGTCACCGCGGCACAGCAGGCGGCGACGCTCCCCGACCGCAGCCCCGACAGCTGGGCGCGGTTCGACGAGATGCTCGCCACCGCGGCGCAGACGCTCACGCCGGGCAAGTTCCGCCTCCGTGCCCGCGTGGTGCGTGAGCGTGTGCACCCCGAGCACATCGACGAGCGCCATCAGCGCGCAGCCGACGACCGCACCACCTGGCTGACCAACGATCCAGACGGCATGGCGACCTACACGATCTACGGTCGCGCCGCAGACCTCCACTCGGTCGATCGCCGCATCGACGCACACGCCCGGCACCTGCGCGCACAATCCGGCGAAGAGCGCACCCTCGCGCAGCTGCGCGCCGACGTCGCGGTCGAGCTCCTGATCAACGGCGAGACGGCCCTCACTGCCGGGACCGGCCCGCGCGGCCGCGCTTCGGTCGCGGTCACCGTCCCTGTCCTGACGCTCCTCGGCCAGAGCGACGAGCCCGCCACCCTCCACGGCTACGGTCCGATCGACACCGACACGGCCAGGCGATTCGCGGGCGAGGCGTCCAGCTGGGTCCGGATCCTCACCCACCCGATCACCGGGACCGTTCTCGACGTCGACCGCACCACCTACCGGGTTCCGAAAGCGCTGAGGCGGTGGCTCGGAGTGCGACAACCGGTGTGCATCGCACCCGGTTGCACGCGGCTCGCCCCGGAATGCGACATCGATCATCGGCTGGATTGGCAGTATGGCGGCACCACCTCCGACGCCAACAACGATCCGCTCTGCAGACCACACCACGTGATCAAGACCAAGAGCAGGATGAGGCTCTACCGCGACGAGAAGACCGGCGCCAAATGGTGGATGACCCCCACCGGACTCGAGGTCGCCGTCGAACCTGCGCCGTTCTGAGCTGTCACTCGAACCAGCCGTCGTCGACTCCGGTCCTTCCGCGCGGCCGTTCAGGGTCGTCGTCGAGCCGCCCCTTCTGAGCGGTCGTTCAGGGTCGTCGTCGAGCCGCCCCTTCGGAGAGGCCGTTCAGGGTCGTCGTCGAGCCCGCCGCTCTGAGCGGCCGTTCGGGTCGTCGTCGAACCTGCCCTTCCGAGCAGCCGTTCGAGATCGTCGTCGAACCCCGCCTTCTGAGCGGCACGCAACGGCACCCGCGCCTGCTGACCGGACTCAGCCGTCCAGCACCTCGAGCCGGACAGTCACCGGGCCGCCGTCGACGAGCTGCTCGGCATCCCGCACGGCCTTCTTGAGGGGTAGCACGTACGACTCCGTCTCCGCCAGCGGGAAGATCGACGTGCTCCACTCGCTGCCGCCGATGCGCGCGCGGACGCGCACCGACCCGAATCCGCGATACGGGCGCGGGATCTCGCGGATCTCCGCGCCCAGTTCGGGCGGGACGGCGGTGAAGAACCATGAGGAGTCTGCCCGCGCCGCCCAGCGGAACACGTCGCTGTCGAACTCGATGATCACCCTGCGACGCTACCCTCCGTCTGCGACACCCCTCACAGATGCTCCCCCGGCGGCCCGCCGTGCCGATCCACAAGGCGCTGCAGGCAGCTCGACCAGCCGTCGACGTGCTGGTCGCGCTCCTCGCCGCTCGCGAAGCCGGAGTGCCGCACGATCACGCGGGTCGCGGCATCCGCTGCCGGCTGCAGGTCGATCTCGACGTCGGTCGCGTGCTCCTCCCCTGCCCATCGCCAGGCCAGCCGCAAGCTGCGCGGCGCTTCGAACGTGAGCACCGTCGCCTCGACGGCGAGGTCGGCAGGCACCGACCTCACCTCCCAGCGGCCCAGCTCGCGCAGCTCGACGACGGCGGTGGTCTCGAAGCGGGGTGGCCAGAACCATTCGGCGAGCAGGTCGGCGAGCGTGAACTCCCGCCACACGACATCGACGGATGCCGCGACCAGCGCCTCTTCGGTGAGCTCGTGCATGCTGACACCGTACGCCGAGGCTCCCCCATAGGATCAAGCGCATGTCGAACGCGCGCCCCCGGCCACCCCTCGCTACGCCGGACCGCCCCGGCCGCGACCTGTCGAAGCCGCTTCCGCCGGCGCTCAGCTGGATCACGCTCCTCGTCTTCGCCGCAGCGTTCGCGGTCACCTGCTTCGTGTTCGGGCTCGCGTGGTGGGTGCCGGCACTCTATGGCGCCATGAGCCTCGTGACGTTCGCCGCGTACGGGATCGACAAGTCCGCCGCCCGCCGCAGTGCAGGGCGCGTCCCGGAGCAGACCCTGCTGCTGCTCGGACTCATCGGCGGCTGGCCCGGAGGGCTCGTCGCGCAGCAGCTCTTCCGACACAAGACGCGCAAGCGCTCGTTCCGCCGGGCGTTCTGGGGCACGGTCGCAGTGAACATCCTCGTGCTCGCCGCGGCCGTGTACGTCGTCGCCGGCCCGCCCCTGTTCTGACACCACCCGCCGGCGATTTCTCCGCGCCGTCGCGAGAAGCGACCCGGGGGCGGGGTATTCGGGTTACTCCACCCTCGGGTCGCCGTTCCTTCTCGCGTCGGGGTGGATTCGTCATCGCCGAAAACCCCTCCCACCCGGAGGCTAAGGCCGTACCGAGCGGCGACGGCCGGGGGTTGACAAACGTGCGCCGACCGCGCTGGGCATAGCGCGGGGAGCAGACTGTTGCGACGGCATCAACCCGCGAGCCCTGCCGCCATGTCAGCGCCGGCCGGCAGCCGCGGCGTCAGCCCCGGTCCGCACCCGCTGCGTCCACGCCGGCCCGCAGCTGCGGCGTCAGCCCGGCCCGCACCCGCTGCGTCCGCGCCGGCCCGCAGCCGCGGCGTCAGCCCGGCCCGCACCCGCGGCGTCAGCCCGACCCGCACCCGCTGCGTCAGTGCCCGCACTCCGCCGTCAGGTCAACGGCCGTACCCGGCCGCCCAGTCGTCGCCGTCGGGAACCCACTCGGCCGAGGATGCCGTACCCGCCGACGGCTCTGCACGGCGCCACTTGGCGCCCTCCGGCCAGCTCACCGCGAAGGTCGAGGCGACCTTGAACACCCGGCGCGACAGGCCCGACAGGGTCTGCACCGGGCGAGCCGATACCGGCATCCGCAACTGCGGATCGTAGCGCACACCGTCGGACGGCCGCAGGCGGATGGTCAGATCGAGGTCGTCGTGGATGCGGGCGTTCTGCCGGTCGACGTGCTCGCGCACCCGCTCCCATACGCGTGCCCGCATGGCGAAGTTCGATCCGAACACCAGCGGGATGCCGAGCCACTTCTTGATCCAGTAGTGCCCGCCGCCGATGTACCAGCGCTCGCCGAGGTAGTTCTGCAGCGGCGTGCCGCCGTAGAACTCGGCGCCGCCGGTGAGGACGCCCAGCGTCGGGTCGGAGACGAACGCGCGCACCAGCCGCGCGATCCAGTCGGGGTGCGGGCGCGAGTCCGCGTCGAGACGCGCGATGATGTCGGCTCGCTCGAGGGCCTCGTCGTAGCCGCGCGCGGCTGCCGGCCAGATGCCGACCGACGACTCGTGCAGGACGACCGCGTCGTGAGAGCCGGCGACGGCGGCGGAGGCATCCGTGCTGGCGTTGTCCACGACGATCACGACGTCGGCCGGGTGCGTCTGCGCGGCGAGCGCAGCCAGGCACGCTTCGAGATACTCCGCATCATTCCGGCACGGGATGACCACGGCGACGCGAGGGGCGAGGGGCACATCGTCACCCTACTCCCGCGCTGTCGGCGGGCGGCGCTAGCCTGCCGACATGGACGGACTGCGCGTCGTACCCGCCAATGAGGCGTCGTGGGACGACCTGCAGGCCGTCCTCACGGGCGTCGCCGGGCGCTGCCAATGCCAGCGTCAGCGCCTGGGTGATCGCGACTGGTGGTACATGCCCGAATCGGAACGCGGCGCCATCCTGCGCGCGGAGACCCACTGCGACGACCCGCGGTCGACGGAGACGATCGGCATCGTCGCCTATCAGGACGACGAGCCGGTCGCCTGGTGCGCGGTGGACCGGCGCGGCGTCTACGGACGCGTCCGGGGGTCGCCGGTTCCGTGGCAGGGACGTGAGGAAGACCCCGACGATGACACTGTCTGGGCCATCCCCTGCATGATCGTGCGCAGGGGCTACCGCCATCAGGGCCTCACGTATCCGCTCGTGGCCGCGGCGGCGGAGCACGCGCGCTCCCGCGGCGCATCGGCCGTCGAGGGCTACCCGCTGCTGACCGGCGGCGGCAATGTCAGCTGGGACGAACTCAACGTCGGACCCGTCGGACCGTTCCTGGCGGCCGGCTTCCGCGAGGTGTCGCATCCGACGAAGCGGCGACTCGTGGTGCGGCTCGACTTCTGACGACCCGGCAACCGCTCTCCTGACATTGAGGCTTGAGACCGCTCCCACGTTTGGTTACAGTCCGGTAAGTGAGCGGCAGCCGCCGCGGTCATCCCTCAACGGAGAGGACTCTCCCATGCCCGCCCCCGTTCCCCGCCTCCTCGTGCCCGGCGCCCGTTCCGGGCGCTCCGGGCCCTCCGGTTCCTCCCCTCGCCGCCGCACCGCGCGCATGGCCGCCCTCGCCACCGGCACGGCGCTCATCGCGACCGCACTGCTCGCCGCCCCCGCCGAAGCGGCCCCGCCCCGCGCGGTCGACGCGTTCCACCCGGACTTCGGTCCGAACGTCACCATCTACTCCCCCGACACCCCGGTCGCCGACATCCGAGCCGATCTCGACGCCCTGCACGCGCAGCAGGTCGACGCCGAGATGAGCACGGAGCGCCAGGCGGTCTACTTCCTGCCTGGCGACTACGGCTCGGCGGCCGATCCCCTGCAGGTGAAGGTCGGCTACTACACCGAGATCGCGGGCCTCGGCGCCTCGCCCGAAGACGTCACCGTCCACGGCGCCGTCGAGGTGTACAACCGGTGCCTCGCCGACGGCGGTACCGGCAACTGCCTCGCGCTCGTCAACTTCTGGCGCACGATCGCGAACCTGTCGATCGACATCCAGGCCGCAGACCGCGGCTGCCGCAGCGGCGCCGACTTCTGGGCCGTGTCGCAGGCCGTCTCCATGCGGCGCCTCGACGTCTCGGGCGGCAACCTGTCGCTGATGGACTACTGCACCGCCGGCCCCCAGTACGCGAGCGGCGGGTTCATCGCGGGCTCGCGGCTGCCCACCGTGATCAACGGCTCGCAGCAGCAGTGGCTCATCCGCAACAGCGAGGTCGCGAACTGGACGAACGCGGTCTGGAACCAGGTGTTCGCCGGTGTCGTCGGCGCCCCCGACGACGCGGCGTTCCCCGACCCGCCGTACACGACGCTCGACACGACGCCGGTCAGCCGCGAGAAGCCGTTCCTGTACGTCGACGACGACGGGCGCTACAACGTCCGCGTGCCGGCCGCGCAGCACGACTCACGCGGCGTCAGCTGGGCCGATGGCGAGACGGCGGGTCGCAGCATCCCGATCACGGACTTCTACATCGCCACCCCGGCCGACTCGGTGAAGGACATCAACAACGCCCTCGCGCGCGGCCAGCACCTGATCCTGACGCCCGGCGTGTACGACATCGCCCAGACCATCAAGGTCAAGCGCGCGAACACCGTGGTGCTCGGACTCGGGCACGCGACCCTCACCGCCGTGGGCGGTGCGGTGCCGCTGGAGGTGAAGGATGCCGACGGCATCGTGGTCGCGGGCGTCACGATCGACGCCGGCACCGAGCTGTCTCCGGCGCTGCTGCGCGTCGGCGCCGCCGACAGCGACAAGGTGCTCGACCCGGCGAACCCGATCACGCTCAGCGACGTGTACTTCCGCGTCGGCGGGCCGCACATCGGCAAGGCCACGACGGCGCTCGAGGTGAACGCCGACGACGTGCTGATCGACCATACGTGGGTGTGGCGCGGCGACCACGGCGTCGAGGGGTTCACGAACGGCGTCAACGGCGACACCGACCGGTGGCAGACCAACACCGGCACGAACGGCGTCATCGTCAACGGCGACGACGTCACGGCGACCGGTCTGTTCGTCGAGCACTTCCAGACGTACAACACGCTCTGGAACGGCGAGAACGGCCGCGTCGTGCTCTACCAGAACGAGCTGCCGTACGACCCGCCGACACAGGCCGACTGGACGCAGCCGAACGGCACGCTGGGCTACCCCGGCTACAAGGTCGCCGACGACGTCACGACGCACCGGCTCGACGGCGCCGGCGTGTACGTCTTCAACCAGAACAACCCGTCGATCCTCACGGCCAACGGGTTCGAGGTGCCGGAGACGCCGGGCGTGCAGCTTCATCACATCATGACGGTGAACCTGTCGGCCGGCACGATCGAGCACGTCGTGAACGGGGTCGGCGGTCAGGCCGACAGCGGCAACACCGGCACGCCGCAGTTCGTCGTGGACTACCCGCTGCCCTAGTGCGTGGACAACGGATGCCTCGGCCCACGCGACACGCGGGGTCGGGGCATCCGTCATCCTGTGCGGCGCGGCGGATCGGATCTACCATTCGAGCAACGCCCACGCAGCGTCGCGCGGGCCTTCGGGAACGGAGAACGCCATGGCCGCTGTGGAAGAGCAGAGCTGGACCGGATGGGTGATGTTCGGCGGGATCGTCATGATCATCGCGGGCGCGTTCGACGCCCTCCTGGGATTGACCGCGATCCTGCTGCCTTCGAACGAGTACCTGTTCGTCACGGATGAAGCAGTGATCCTGCTCGACGCAGCCGGCTGGGGCTGGTGGCACCTGATCATCGGCGCCGCCATCGTCCTGGTCGGCATCTTCGTGCTGCGGGGCGCCACCTGGGCGCGCATCGTCGGCGTCGTGCTGGTCTCGATCAACGCGATCAGCCAGCTGGGCCTCCTCGCGGTGCAGCCGCTGTGGTCCCTCATCATGATCCTGCTGGACATCATCGTGATCTTCGCGCTCATCGTCCACGGGCGGGAGATGAAGCGCACCTGACGCTCAGGAAGGGCCGGATGGCGCACGGATGCCTCGGCCCGGCGAGTCACGCCGAGCCGGGGCATCCGTCATCCGAGCAGGATCACCAGAGCGGGTGGATGGCCTCACGCAGGTCGCGGTCGTAGACAGCGCGCACGAGGCGGTCGAACGCGGCGAGGTCGAAGCCCGTCTCCGCAAGGGAATCGTCGAGCAGCGCGGCGGCGTCGGCGTTCGCCGCGGCCTGGCGCACGTTGCGCGCGCCGGGGATGACGCTCGTCACGCCGGGCTGCGCCGCGATCCAGGCGAGGGTGGCGGCGGGCAGCGGAACTCCGTCGGGCAGCGCAGCCGCGAGCTCGGCCGCCGCGGCGACACCGGTCTCGAAGTCGACGCCCGAGAAGGTCTCGCCGCGGTCGAACGCCTCGCCGTGACGGTTGTACGTGCGGTGGTCGTCGGCGGCGAACGTCGTCTGCGCCGTGTACTTGCCGGAGAGCAGCCCCGACGCGAGCGGCACCCGAGCGAAGATGGCGACGCCCGCCGCTTCGGCTGCCGGCAGCACCTCATCGAGCGGCTTGAGGCGGAACGGGTTGAAGATGATCTGCACGTTCGTGACGTTCGGCCGGGCGATCGCGGCGAGCGCCTGCGCGCAGGTCTCGACCGACACGCCGTACGCGGCGATGGCTCCGGAGGCGACGAGGGCGTCGAGGGCGTCGTACGTCGCGTCGGCCTCGATCACCGCGGTCGGCGGGCAGTGCAGCTGCACGAGATCGAGCGTGTCGACGCCCAGGTTGGTGCGCGAGCGGTCGGTCCACGCGCGGAAGTTCTCGGGCGTGTAGTTCTCGGGCTCCTGCGCCAGGCGCCGGCCCATCTTGGTCGCGACGGTGATGCCGTGATCCGGACGTGCGGCGAGGAACCGGCCGATGATCGACTCGCTCCGCCCGTCGCCGTAGACATCGGCGGTGTCGAACAGGGTGACGCCGTTGTCGACGGATGCCGCGAGCACCGCGGTCGCGTCCTCCTCCGACACCGCGCCCCAGTCGGCGCCGAGCTGCCAGGTGCCGAGGCCGATGGCCGAGACCGAGCGTCCGGTACGGCCGAGTGCGCGCTGCTGCATGAGGATCCTTCGAGTGCGGAGCGAGGGTGATTCCAGCATCCCACGGCACGCCGACGCCGACGCTGCCGGCGATGAGCCCGGCGACGAGCTCTACCGGCTACCGGCAGGCGCCGGTCCGCGCAAGTCCGGTACGCACCGTCAGGGCAGCGGGTACTTTTGCCTGCGACCCACCTCTGGAGGCCGCCATCGCCGAGCACACTCCGCGGCTGCGCCGCGCCGTCTCGTACACCGCGCGACTCGCCGATCAGCCGCGCCTGCTGCTGGCCATCAAGACCTCTCTGGCGGCGGTGCTGGCGTGGTATCTGGCGCCGCTCATCCCGTTCACCGAGGACCAGTACTCCTACTACGCACCCCTCGGCGCTCTCGTCACGATGCACCCGACGATCGCCCGCTCCGCGCAGGTGGGCGTGCAGGTCCTGGCGGGACTCGCCCTGGGCATCGCGCTCAGCCTGTGCGGCATCGCGGCGCTCCGACTGGGGGTTCCGGGCGGCGTCGTGCTCGGTGTCGTGATCGGCGTCGGCGTGCTGCTCGGCGGCTGGCGGGTGCTCGGCGCCGGCGCCGACTGGGTGGCGCTGGCGGCACTGTTCGTGCTGCTCGCGGCCGGGGGCGATCCCGAGGGGTTCTCGATCTCGTACCTCGGCACGACGGCGTTCGGCGTCGTGGTGGGCATCGCGGTGAACCTCATCGTCGTGCCTCCCCTGTACCTCCGCCGCGCGAGCGAGCGGCTCTCGGCGCTGCGCGACGCCGTCACGACGCTGCTGCGGGACGCCGCCGAGGCGGTGGCCGACGACCGGCTGGATCCCGACCGCTTCCGTGCCGCGCTAGACGATCTCGGCCGCACGCGATCGGCGGTGACCGAGGTGGTCGACGAAGCCGACGAGAGCGCTCGCGCGAATCCTCGCCGCCGGCGCCACCAGGAGGAGCGGGAGGAGAACGCGCGCCGCATGGCCGCTCTCGAGCGCACGGCTTTCCTCACCCGTGAGCTCATCGACCTGCTGGTCGAGCTGCAGGCCTCCGACGACGTCACGTTGACCGATACCGTGCGCGACCGCCTCGCCCACGCGATCCGGGAGTCCGCCGACCTCATCGCCACTCCGCTCGGCGACCCGGGAGCATCGGACCGCTTCCGCGGCGCGAGTGAGGCCCTCGCCGAGTACCAGACCGCGCTGGGCACCCCCGCGGCCGGCAGCCGTACCGAGCTGGCGGCGGGCGCAGCGGTCGAGCTGTGCCTGCGCCGCATCATCGACGTCACTCGACCGTTCGTCTGAGCGGGATCGACGTCGGGGTCACCACACGCCCGCGATCTGCGGGCTCGCAGTTCTCAGGGGTTGACGATCACGGGCGTTCCGAGCGGCAGCTCCGAGAGCTTCGTGATGGCCGTCGGGTCGACCCGGAGGCACCCGTTCGAGATCGGCCCCGAACGGGCGTCGTGATAGTGGAAGGCCACGACCGCGGCATCCGCTCCCCCGAAGCCGTCGAGGGTCGGCGACTGCACCGACAGATAGACGATGGGGTGCCCCCGCGTGTACCCGTACTCGGGCACCACCCGCGTCGTCATGATGAACGAGCGCCCGAGCGGCGTCGGCGTGCCCTCCTGACCCCACCCGAAGTCGGTCGCGATCCGCTCAGCCACGCCCGCGCGGACGATGTCGATCGTGCGGGCGGAGATGCTCACCACGACGCTCGCGTCACTCGGTGCGAGCTGCACATCGCCCTTGCGCAGCCAGCCGGTGACCTGGGCGGGGTTTCCCTGCGACGGCACCGCCTGGCGGCCGGTGAGGAGCACCCTCACCCAGTGCTCCTGCTCCTCGACGACCGGCACCGCGGTGCCGTCGTACGGGAACTCGTGCGGGAGGTACGCCACCGGCTGCCCGGTCGGGTCGGCCCAGATCGGCGCTCCGATACCGAGCGCGACAGCCTGCTCGGGCAGCGGCGTCGTGAACGCGGCATCGTCGACCGGCAGGCCGGGAACCACCGCGAACACGTTCACCTGCGGCAGCGTCGCCACGTCGTAGGCGGTGGTGTTCGCGGCGAACCCGGTCGGCGTGGGGGTCGGCGTGGGCGTCGGGGTGGGCGTGGCGCTGGGTGCCGCCGTCACCGAGCGGGTCGGCGACGGCGAAGGAGCGGATGCCTCGGTCACCGGCGGCTGCAGCAGCCACACCGCCGCGAGACCGCCCGCGATCAGGACAGCGGCGATCACCCCGAACAGCCACGCGCGCCGCGGACGACGCGACTGCGCCTGCGGCTGCGGCGCGTCGGGCTCGACCGCACCAGAGCCGTCTGTCTCGGCATCCCCCATTCCCCCATCGTCGGTGTCGAGGGCGGATGCCGCAACCGCACGCCGGTCGTTAGCCTGAGGCGGTGAGCACCGATGAGGAGACCCGTCCCCCGATCCGGGTGCTCGGCATCATCGGCGCCGGTCGCGTCGGCCAGGTGCTGGCGCGCCTGGCGACCGCCGCCGGATACCGGGTACTCATCGCCGGTTCGGGAGATCCCGCCCGCGTGGCCGCGACGATCGGGGCGGTGGCTCCGGGGGCCGTCGCGGCCGAGGCATCCGTCGTCGCACGTGACGCCGATGCCGTCGTGCTCGCGCTGCCGCTGCCGCAGCACCGCACGCTGCCCGTCGAGGCGCTCAACGGAAAGCTCGTGATCGACGCGATGAACTACTGGTGGGAGGTCGACGGACTGCGCGCCGACCTCGGCGACCTGCGCACCTCGACGAGCGAGACGGTGCAGCGATTCCTGCCGCGGGCGCGAGTGGTGAAGGCCTTCAACCACATGGGCTACCGCGATCTCGACGAAGAGGCGCGCCCCGCGGGCTCCCCCGGGCGCAAGGCCATCGCCGTGGCGGGCGACGACGCGGCCGGCGTGGCCGCCGCTATGAGTCTCGTCGACGATCTCGGCTTCGATGCGGTGCACGCCGGTCCCCTGGCGGCGGGCATCATGCTGGAACCGGGGGCCGAAGCCTTCGGCGCCGACGTCGATGCGGAAGAGCTGCGCGCCATGCTCGACCGCTTCCCCACGTCGCAGCGCGGAATCGTCGTCGCCCGAGCCCGTGCGGCCGCAGCGAAGACGGATGCCGCATCCTGAGCCTCAGCGGCGGTGCAGGATCGCGCGGATGCCGGCGTCCAGGGCCGCGGCGAGCGCGATGGTGGCGAGATACACGGCGAGATCCCGCATATCGAAGACCGTGCCGAGCACGAGCATGACCGGCGGGAACCGCGCGCCCCACGCGAGCGGCAGGCCGGTCACCTGGAAGAGCTCGACGGCCGTGCACCACACCGCAGCGATCACTCCCGCAGTGATGGGCGGCAGCCGCGGCGCGATCAGCACCACGGCCAGATAAGCGGCGACGGCGTAAAGAGCGTCGCCGGCGATGTCGGTGGCAGCCGAATCCGGCAGCGCGCCATGCACGAGCAGACCGGCCGCGACCGTGAGGATCAGCAGCACGCCCGCTGTCACCCTGCGGGGAACGCTCGACGGCGCGCGCGTGCCGATCTGCTCCTGCGCGCTCACGCGATGACCCCCGCCGCCCGGGCGGGCTCTGCATACGCCGCCGCGAGGGTGGCGACCGTGGCGTGCGCGTTGAGGCCGCTCGGGTTGGGCACCACCCACAGCTCGGCACCGCCGAGGCGCTCCGGCTGACGGCCGGCGACCGCGCGGGGGCGCTCGAAACCCTGCCGGTAGGCGGTGAGGCCGGCAACGGCGACGACGCGGGCGTGCCAGTCCCCGACATCCCGTGCCAGCCGCTCCGCACCCTCGCGGAGTTCGGCGCGGCTGAGTTCGTCCGCGCGGGCGGTGGCCCGGCGGACGACGCTCGAGATGCCGATGCCGGCGTCCAGGATCATCCGCCGGTCGGCCTCTGCCATGCCGTCGGCGTCGATCTGCGGCGTCCGCGGAATGATGCCGGCCGCGACGAGCGCCGGATAGAAGCGATTACCCGGATGCGCGAACGGCACACCCGTCGCCGCCGTCCACAGCCCAGGGTTGATCCCCACGAACACGAGCCGCGGATGCGGCGGCATCAGATCGGGGATGCTCCGGCCGCGGTACGACTGCAGCTCGGCGCGCGTGAAACCCATGCGTCCAGTCTCGCGCACCGCGCTGCCGGCCGATTCTGATCAGCGCGCTCCCCGTTCCTCCAGGTGGAAGTCGTTCGAGCGCGACCCGTCGGGGCGCGTGGTCTCCTGGTAGACGAACTGGTCTCCGCGCTCGTCGAACGCCGCGAACCACTCGTCCCAGGTCACGGCCCGCAGGTCTTCCAGGTCGTTTCCGAAGTCGAAGTCCAGACGCAGCTCGCCGACGATGCCGTCGCCGTCCTCGCCGCCGACGGTCGCCGGGGTCGCGTGGCGGTCTTCGGCCCATCTGCGGATCACGTCGTGATCCGTCGTGGCGGTGTACTCGTGCGCCTCCGTCGTCGCGCCCGACATCGCGCCAGACATCGCCGTCGGCGTCTCACCGGGCGTGACACCGCTCGTCGCATCTCGCGTCGCACCCGTGCCCGCGCCGGTCATCGCGTCCCCGGCGGTCGTCTGCCCCGGGTTCCGCGGATCCTCTGCATAGCCGCTCATGGCGTCCTCCTCTGCATGTCCTCCCACCCTGGGGCGCGCACAGCGGCGCGTGCAGGGGGTTGCAGACGAGAGTGGACCGCGCTAGCCCCGCTCTCCGCCGCTCCGGGCCGCTCCGATCCGGGCGGCCATGAGCGTGACGAGCTCGTAGACGACATGACTCGCGGCGATGCCCGTCAGCTGCGCGTGATCGTACGCGGGCGACACCTCGACCACGTCCGCGCCCACGACATCGAGGTCGCTCAGGGCACGCAGCATCCGGAGCAGTTCCCGGCTCGTCATGCCGCCGGCCTCGGGCGTTCCGGTGCCGGGGGCGTGCGCGGGGTCGAGCACGTCGATGTCGATGGAGATGTACAGCGGCCGGTCGCTGACGCGCCGCCGCACCCGCTCGATCGCCGCCTCGATGCCGCGCTCCTCGATGTCGACGCTCGAGACGATCGAGAACCCCAGGCGCTCATCGTCGTCGAGATCCTGCTTCGAGTAGAGCGGCCCGCGCGTGCCGACATGGCAACTCGCGGTGAGGTCGATCAGGCCCTCCTCGCTCGCGCGCCGGAACGGCGTGCCGTGGGTGATGGGCGCGCCGAAGTACGTGTCCCACGTGTCGAGGTGCGCGTCGAAGTGCAGCACGGCGACGGGTCCGTGCTTCTGGTTCACCGCACGCAGCAGCGGCAGCGCGATCGTGTGATCGCCGCCGACGGTGACGATCCGCTCGACCCGCGAGCCCAGGTCGACGGCGGCCTGCTCGATCTCGGCGACGGCAGCACCGATGTCGAACGGATTCGCCGGGATGTCGCCGGCGTCGACGACCTGCGCCTCGGCGAACGGCGACACGTCCTGTGCGGGATTGTACGGACGCAGCAGCCGCGACGACTCGCGCACGTGCGACGGGCCGAAGCGCGCGCCGGGGCGGTAGCTGACGCCGGTGTCGAACGGGATGCCCACGATCGCGATGTCGGCACGCGGCACGTCTTCGATGCGCGGCAGCCGTGCGAACGTCGCGATGCCCGCGTAGCGGGGGTTCACCGAGGCGTCGACCGGACCGACCGGCTCGTGGGGCTGTGTGTTGTCGTCTTGCGCAGTCATGACTCATCTCTCGGAGTGGCGGGGCCGGCGCTCTGCGCGCCGATGGTCTGAGGGAGGTGCACCAGCTGCACGCCCCCGGCCGCGATCGCCGCGACGAGCGCGGGCTCGACCTCGTCCGGTGTCTCGGCGCGTCGGCCTGTCGCCCCGAACGCGTTCGCGAGCGCGACCCAGTCGGGCTGTACGAGATCGACGCCGATGGGACGGATGCCGCGGTCCACCTCGTTCTGCTTGATCTCGGCGTATCCGCCGTTGTCGACGCACACGACGGTGAGATCGAGGCGCTGCTCGACCGCCGTCGCCAGCTCGTTGACGCAGAACATGAGCGCACCGTCGCCGACCACCGCGACGACATGGCGGCCGTCGTCGGCCGGCTGTGCGACGCGGGCGCCGATCGCGGCGGGAAGGCCGTAGCCGAGGGTCGCGTACGTCGGCGTGTACAGCAGCGAGTGCGGACGCGACTGACGCAGCACGTTCGCCAGCGCCATGTAGACGATCTGCGAGGAGTCGCCGGCCACGATCGCATCGCGCGGCAGCGCCGCAGCGATCGTCTCGGCGAGCGCCACGGTCTCGGGGAGGATCGCCCGGGTCTCGTCGGCGATCGCTGCCCGGGCGGCGTCGAGGTCCGCCGCGCGGTCGCGCACCGGGGGCGCCGCGGTGGGCAGCGCGGCCAGCAGATCCTCCACCACGGCGGCACAGTCCCCCGCGATCCCCACCGTCGCGTCGAGGTTCTTGTGCAGCTGCGCGGCAGAGATGTCGACGCGTACGACGGCCCCGCGTGCGTCGAGCGCGGGCGCCCACAGCTCGGCCTCGCCCAGCTTCGATCCGAGCACGAGCAGCACATCGGCGTCCTCGGCGACCGCCCGGGCGGCCGCGAGGCGCAGGTTCGACCCCAGCGACAGCGGATGATTCTCGTCGACGGCCGCCTTGCCGTTGAGCGTCGTGAGCACGGGCGCACCGAGACGTTCGGCGAGCGCGGTGAGAACGCGGCCGGCCCCAGTCGCACCACCCCCCGCGACGATCACGGGGCGCTCGGCGCGGGAGAGGAGCGCAACCGCTGCCTCCACCGCCGCCGCATCGCCGCGCGCGGGAGCCGGCTCGGGCCGGGCCGCGCGGGCGGCGGCGGGCACGTCCGCCGCGGACTCGAGAACGTCCAGCGGGATCTCGATGTGCACCGGTCGCGGACGGCCGGTGCGGAACAGCGCGAACGCGTCGTGCACCGCGTCGACGGCATCCGCCCCGCTCGTCACGCGGCGCGACCACTCCGCGATCGCCCCGACCATCGCGGTGGCGTCCTTCGTCTCGTGGAGGGTGCCGACGTCGCGGAACTCCGCGCCGAGCGCCACACCCGGCGAGATCACCACCAGCGGCCGCGACTCGCAGAACGCCGTGCCGATCGCGCTCATCGCGTTCTGCAGCCCCGGCCCGGAGGTGGTGATCACGACGCCCGGCAGACCCGTCTGCTGTGCCCACCCGTCGGCGCCGTACCCCGATCCCTGCTCATGCCGGTTGGTGACGGCGCGGATGCCGAGGTCGGCGAGCGGCCGGTACAGCTCGAGGTTGTGCGTGCCGGGAATGCCGAAGACGGCCGTCACGCCGTAGTTGCGCACCGTCTCGAGCACCGCCCGGCCGGTCGTGTCGGCGTACGGCGCGGCCCCGGTGTCGTTCGTGTCCATGTCTCCCCCTCGCCTCAGGATGCCGCGAACCGGCGTACGCCGCCGACCCACGTCTCGAGCACCGGGATCTGCGAGATGGCCGCTGCCTCGACCCCGAGGGGGTCGCCGCCGAGCACCGCGAAGTCGGCGTACTTGCCCGGCTCGAGCGAGCCGAGGTCGTCCTCGCGGCCGAGCGACACGGCGCCCTCGTACGTGTGCGCGCGCAGCGCGGCGCGTGCCGACACGCGCAGGTCGTCCGGCCCGAGCCTGTGGCCGCGGCGCGTGACGCGCGTGACAGCGGTCTGGATCGCCTCCAGCGGGATCGGCTCGGCGACCGGCGCGTCCGACGAGATCGTGAACGGCACGCCGGCGGCCGCGAACTCGCCGAGCGGGTTGAACCGCTCCCCCGGCGTCCCGATGGCCTGTTCCACACCCTCGCCCCAGTTGAAGTAGTGCTGCGTCTGGTTGACCGGACGGATGCCGGCTGCCGCCATGCGGCGGATCTGCTCGGGTGTCGGCAGCCCGCAGTGCTCGATGCGGTGTCGCGCATCGTCGTCCGGCCTCTCCGCGAGCGCCGCCTCGATCGCCGACACCACCATCTCGATCGCCGTCGGCGACTGCGCGTGCGTCGCCGTCTGCAGGCCTGCGCTGTGCGCCTTGCGGATGAGCTCGGCGTATTCGGCGGGCTCGTGGTACAGCTGACCGGTGCGGCAGGGGTCGCCGACGTACCCGTCGGGGAAGTACGCCGTCCAGCCGCCGAGCGTGCCGTCCGCGTACAGCTTGATGCCGGCGAAGCTGAGGTGCGCGTTGCCGAACTGGCCGACGAGCCCCATCTCGAGCGCCTCGTCGAGCAGATGCGAGAGCAGGTACATCGACACCCGCAGTTCGAGCCGCCCGGCTTCGGCGAGCCGCAGGTACATGTCGAACTCGCGCCGCGAGACCTGCGCATCGCCGAGCGTCGTCACTCCCCCGGCGAGGAAGCGCTGCGTCGCGGCATCCAGCTGCCGCAGGTGCTCCTCCGGCTCGTCGGCGAGGTGGAAGTTCGGTCCATGGTGGCCGATCTTCACGCCGTGCACGCCCGTGAGCATGTTGCACGCGGCATCCGAGATCTCGCCGGTGAGCTCGCCGTCCGCGTCTCGGAAGTACTCGCCGCCGTCGGGGTTCGGGGTGTCGCGGTCGACGCCGCTCTGCGCGAACGTGTACGAGTTCACCACCCCGCCGTGGCCCGACGCATTCATGAGGTAGACCTCGCGATCGCTCGCGACCTCGTCGAGCTCGAACCGGGTGGGATGCCGCTGCTCGGCCAGATTGCGGTGCTCGTAGCCGTACCCGCGCACCGGGCGCCCTGCCGGCAGGTCCGCGGCGGCGGCTTGCAGCAGCGCCACGATCTCGGGGATGCTGGCCGCCTTCTCCGGTCCGCAGTCGACCCAGGTCATCAGCTGCCCGTACATCAGCGGGTGGGCGTGCGCGTCGACGAACCCCGGCACGACCACCGCATCGCCGAGGTCGACCAGCTCCGGGGCGAGGCCCGCGGCGGCCGCGGCATCCCGCACCTCGTCCGCCGTGCCGACCGCGACGATCCGCCCGCGATCGATCAGCATCGCGGTGGCCGTGCGGTCGAGCGCGTCGACGGTGTGGATGGCGGCCGCCGTCAGCAGACGCGGGGTCTGCTGCGCGGGACGGTCGAACGGGGCGAGCTTTCGCATGTCTTCCTCGGTGATCGGGGTCGTGCCGGGCGACGCGGGGGGTCAGGCCGTGCGCGCGGTCGTCGTGTCGGTGCGCGGGGTGAAGGTGTCCGTCACCGGCGCCTCGTCGGAGTGCTGTGGCGCGAGCCACGTGCAGAGGCCGGCGATCAGCGCCATGCCGGTGAACATCGCGAGCACCGACCAGACGCTGCCCGTCCACGCGATCAGCTGCGTCGCGAACCAGGGCGAGAAGCCGGCCCAGATGGCTGCACCCACGCCGTAGGAGAGCGCGATCGACGTGTAGCGGGCCTGCGGGCGGAACATCTGCGCCAGGATCGCGGCGATCGGCGCGTACGTGAAGCTCATCGCGATGCGCACGAGCGAGGCGAGCAGGAAGATGACCGGCTCGACCTTGCCGGGCAGCACCAGCATGAACGGCACGAAGGTGAGCACCGAGGTCACCAGACCGATGTACATGACGTTCTTGCGGCCCCACTTGTCGCCGAGCCATGCGACCGGCAGCGTCACCACGAACTCGATGAACGACGCGATCGTCATGGCGTCGAGGATCAGCTGCGGGCTCATGCTGATCGGCTCGCCCGTCGCATAGGCGGTCGCGAACGTCGTCGCCAGGTAGTAGCCGCCGGTCGAGATCGGCAGCAGGCCGATGCCGAGCAGGATCGGCTTCCAGTTGACGCGCAGTGCGAAGGCGAGCGGCATGCTCTGCTTGCGGCCTTCCACCTTCTGCTCGAACACCGGCGACTCCTCGACGCGGTAGCGCACCCAGAACCCGACGGCGACGAGCACGATCGACAGCAGGAACGGGATGCGCCAGCCGCCGTTCATGATGAAGTCCTCGCCCCAGCGCGACATGATGGCGAACATGCCCGACGCCAGCAGCGCGCCGGCGGGGTTGCCGAGCTGCGTGAAGCCGCCGTAGAAGGTCTTCTTGCCCTCGGGCGCGTGCTCGACGCTCATCAGCACCGCACCGCCCCACTCGCCGCCGACGGCGAGGCCCTGCATCGCCCGCAACAGGATCAGCAGGATCGGAGCGACGATGCCGATCGTCTCGTACGTCGGCAGGCAGCCCACGAGCACCGTCGAGATGCCCATCAGCAGGAGCGTGATCACGAGCGAGACGCGGCGGCCGAGCTTGTCGCCGATGTGCCCGAAGATGATGCCGCCGAGCGGGCGGACGAGGAACGCGACCGCGAAGGTCGCGAACGCCGCAGCCGTCTCGGCGAGCGGGTCGCCGCTGGGGAAGAACAGAGGTCCGAACACGAGCGCGGCGGCGGTCGCGTAGACGTAGAAGTCGTACCACTCGATGGTGGTCCCCACGAAGGCGGCGATGCCGGCGCGCCGCGCCCTGCTGGTGGTGGTTGTCATGACCGCTCCTTTGCGGATGTGTCGGGATGGGAGCGATGCTAGGGACGACGGATGCCGTGGGCAAGGGCAGAACTCCAGCCTCGATGCCGCCCCGCTGGCGTTGTGAATGCTTTTGCGCGCATTCTCAACGCGTCCCGTCCGGCGATGCTCGGCATACACTTGATTTCTGTACGCCGCCACCGGCGATCTCGGGAAAATCGACGAATCGAGGATCGGGATGGATTTCGACGCCGAACTCATCCGCGAGCTGCAGATCGACGGCCGCGCCAGCATCCACTCCCTGGCGGGCCGCTTGGGTCAGTCGCGCGCCGCGGTCTCATCGCGCCTGAACGCGATGCTGTCCGACGGTACGGTACGGGTCGTCGCCGCCGTCGATCCCGTGTTCCTCGGCCAGCACGTGCTCGCGCATGTCTCGATCCGCACACGCGGCGGCGTCGAGCCCGTCGCGCAGCACCTGCGCGGACTCAGCGAGACGGTGCTGGTGTCGGCCGTCGGCGGCGCCCACGACCTCGTCACCGAGGTCCGGCTCGGGTCGATGCCGGCCCTGCACGACCTGCTCGCCGAGATCCGCGCGCTTCCCGGGGTGGCCGACATCAACACGCTCATCTACACGGACGTGGTCAAGGGCTTCTTCGTCTCGGAGTATCACGGCGACATCACCATCGACGCCATCGACACCGCGCTCATCGAGGAGCTGCAGCGCGACGGCCGCAGGAGCTACCGCGCCCTCGGCGAGGCCGTGCGCCTGTCGCCCTCCGCCGTGACGACCCGGGTGCAGCGACTCGTCGATGGCGGGGTGATCAAGATCAGCGCCGTCGAGGCGCGGGGCCTCGCACATCGACAGCTCTCCATGGGCGTCGGCCTCAACCTCGCCGGCGCGGACGTGCCCGTGACCGAGGCTCTGCGCACCTGGCGTGGCGTGGACTTCGCGGCGCGCACACTGGGGCGGTTCGACGTCGTCACCACGCTGGTCGAGCCGTCGGCCGGGGCCCTGTATGCCAGCCTCGAGCGCATCCGGGCGATCCCCGGCGTGGCGAACGTCGAAGCCTGGTTCCACCTCGCCGTCCTCAAGGAGGACTACGCGCGCACGCTCCGGCCTGCGGGAGGCGGCATCCCGCAGCCGCTGGGGTCCACGGGAGGCTGACCGCCGGGCTCTCCTGCCCGCGCCACGCGCGCGGTGCCCTCACTCCGGGTCGTTGCCCGAGTCGCGGCCGAGCCGGAACGGGGTCGTGACGCCGGAGTACGCGACATGGGTCATGAGACCCTCCGACGCGTGAGGCAGATTGTGGCAGTGGTCCATCCAGATGCCGGGGTTATCGGCGACGAAGGCCACCTCGTACGACTCGCCGTGCTCGACGTCCAGGGAATCGACCCACCACGGACTGCCCGACGACGGCTGCCCGTCCCGGGACAGCACGAGCAGATGGTGACCGTGGAGATGCATCGGATGCACCTCGCCGCTGTTGTTCGCGATGCGCATCACGACGATGTCGCCCTCGTCCACCATGTACATCGGTACGGCGGGCAGGATGCCGCCGTTGATCGTCCACCAGTAGCCCGGGCGCCCGTCGAGGAAGCCCGGCCACCGGCCGATGTCGTACGCGAAGGTGCGATCGGCGGCGGCGGGGTCCAGCCCGACGGCGGCCGGCTCCCCGTACGTGAGCAGGTCGACGGATTCCCGCGGCGCCGACGATGTGTCGGCTTCCGCACCGTCGGGTCCGACGACGAGCGACGCCCCCGGCACCTGCACCCGCACCGCGCCCTGTGCCGGCACCTGCACCTCGAGGTCGGCGCGGGCACCTGCGGTGAGCTCGACCGCCTGCCCCTCCACCTGACCGGGACGATTGAGATCCTGTCCGTCGATCGCGAGCACGCGGAAGTCCGAGCCGGTGACCCACGCCGATGTGGGCGTGCTGTCCGTGTTGATCAGCCGCACCCGCACCGTCTCACCCGGCGCCGCACGACGGTGCGCGTCGCCGACGGCGCCGTTGATCGTCCGCTGACCGCCCGGATACGTGTGGATCGCCGCGAGCGCGTCGGCTGCGGCATCCGTTCCCTCTTCTGCGGGCTCGAGGACGAGCGCGCCGAACAGACCTCCGACCACCTGCGGGTGCGACGCCTGATGCGAGTGATACCAGAACGTGCCCGCCTGCTCGGCGACGAACCGGTATGTGAAGCTCTCGCCGGGCCGCACCGCATCCTGCGTGACGCCCGCGACGCCGTCCATCGCCGCCGGGACATCGACCCCGTGCCAGTGGAGCGTGACGCCGTCGGCCACATCATCGTTGCGCACAACCACCTCGACGAGTTCGCCCTGCCTGGCCCGGATGGCGGGACCGGGCGACTGGCCGTTGAGCGTGAATCCGTCGAACGGCTCGCCGCCGTCCGGCGTGATGCGCTCGGCGCGTGCGACGAGCTCCACGTGGACGTCCGCGGGCCGGTCGGGATCGGCCACAAGATCGGTCACACTCGTCGTGCCCGAGCCGATCGCTGCCGTGGCCCCGACCGACGTGTCGTCGTGCACCGCTGCATGCGCCGCAGCGGAGCCTGAGCCGCCGCCGGGTCCGCCGCCGTAGTCGGGCACGCCCATGTCCATGGCGAAGTAGGTCCCCGGAAGGACGCTGGCCCACCACGCCCATCCGAATGCCACCAACGCGGTCGCGACGACCACCAGCGCGAGCCGGCGGGCGAACCACGCCCACCGGCTCGCCGCCGGAGCCGTTCTCGACGGCGTGCTCTCGGCCCGCGCGGCCTCAGACCGCGGCACCGGCTGTGGTGGCTGTCGACGCCGCGGCCGACGGCACCCGGGTCTTCGACGCGCGCAGCCCCGCGATCAGGGCGGTCGCGAACAGCAGCAGCGCGTTGACGCCGTGCAGGAAGCCCAGCATCGGGATGCCGTGGCCCAGCAGGCCGAGGGTCACCTGGAGCACGACCAGCGCGAGCACGCCGACTGCGAAGGCGATGCCGCGCGGGACCTTGGCGAAGAACGACACGATCACGAGGGCCAGCGCGAGGACCGGGATGACCATCATGCCGTTCATGCCGTGGATCATGAAGCCCAGCGCCTCGGGGAACGGCGGCGGTCCCTCCTGGGCCGACGCGTCGACCACGCCCCCCTCCGCGATATAGAGGCCGAGCCCGGCGGACGCCCACGCGTGGGACGCCGCCTGCAGCGCGACGAGCGCGCAGATGGTGAACGAGATGATGCGGTATGCGAGACGCATGATTCCCCCAGAGTCGTCGGAGCGATGTCACTTCAGAGCACGCCGACGGCGCGGTGATACATCCCCGTGCCACACCGCCTCAGCGGCGCCGTACCCCTCAGGCCGCGGCGAGCGCGGCGAGCGCGGCGTTACCGCGGCCCCCACTGCGCCGGCGGCCCCGCGCTGGGGCGTCGCGGGGTGTACGTCTTCCACACCTGGGTGAATCGGAATCCGCCGTACCCCGCGGTGGTCGCGACGATCGCGAGCCCCACGACCACGCCTACGGCGACCGGCCCGCCGCCCGGCATACCGAGTGCCGTGCAGAGACCGCCGGCGAACATCCCACCCACCGATCCCGTGACGAGGGCGCTCATGATCAGCGACGACCCGAGCACCTGCTCGAGACCCCCGCGATAGCGCAGGAACGAGTAGGTGACCGTCATGCCGATGTCGTCGTCATGGGGAGAAGCGAGGAAGTACTCGGTCGCCGTCGGATCGACGTCCGCGTATCCACCGCGGATGCGATTCATCGCCAGCACGAACATCATGTCCTCTTCGGAGATCGTCAGCATGCGGATCAGCGTGAGGAGGCCGACCACGGTCAGAAAGCCGAGGATCGCCAGCGCCGCGGTGGGAAACCAGGATCCGAACCTCGTCGCCTGCCCGAGGAGTCCGATGGTGACGAGGCCCGCGGAGACGAGCGTGAGGTAGATCGTGATCCGCGTGAGCACTTCGCTCTGGGCCGTGCTGCGCGCCGCGAGCAGCCCCCAGTGCTCGGTCGCGAGGATCTGCAGCCGGCGGGCGAGTGCCGCATCGCTGAGCACGTCGGCGGCATGGGCGTTCTCACCGGCGCGCTCGGACGCGCCCGCCCCCTCGTCGACCCCAGTCGCCATGGCTCATCGTCCCACTCGCCTTCGCTGGACGAAAGAGCGTCGGTCCGGCCGATCTCGCTTCGCCCCGCACCGCCTGCGATAGCGTCGGAGCGCGCGGTGCTGCGCGCAGGAGGACGGTGCACATGGATCATTTCGACACCATCGTCGTGGGCGCGGGGGTCGCGGGGCTCACCGCGGCGCGACTGCTCGTCGAGGCCGGACGAGACGTCGTCGTGCTGGAGGGCCGCGACCGCGTCGGCGGCCGCATCTCCACCGACCGCCGTTTCGGGCTGGTCACCGACATGGGCGCGTCGTGGATCCACGGCATCACCGACTCCCCCGTGGCCGCCGCCGCGGAGGCGTTCGGCATGCGCATGGTCGAGTTCACCGTCGGCGGGTACCAGCCCGACAGCCGTCCGATCGCGTACTACGGCCCCGATGGTCGTCGATTGACGGATGCCGCGGCCCAGGCGTTCGTCGAGGACATCCACTCCGTGGACGCCGCCCTGCTCGAGGTGATCGCGACCTCCGCGCCCGACGCGTCATACCGCGACGTCACCGACGCGGCGCTGGCTGCCCAGGGATGGGACGCCGAGCGCACGGCGCGGGTGCGCGAGTTTCTGGAGCACCGCTCCGAGGAGCAGTACGGTGCCTGGATCGAGGACCTCGCGGCCCACGGCCTCGACGACGACGCGATCGAGGGCGACGAGGTCGTGTTCCCCGACGGCTACGACCGCCTTCCGCGACGGCTGGCGGAGGGCCTCGACATCCGACTGATCCATGTCGTCTCCCGGGTGCAGTGGTCAGAGCAGGGGGTCGTCGTCACGACCGACCACGGCGCCTTCTCGGCCGACACGGCCGTCGTCACCGTCCCGGTCGGGGTGCTGCAGTCCGAGGAGTTCGTCATCGAGCCGGCGCTTCCCGACCCGGTCGCCGGTGCGCTGAGCAGGGTGAGCATGAACGCCTTCGAGAAGGTGTTCCTGCGGTTCCGAACCCGTTTCTGGGACGACGGGGTCTACGCGATCCGGCAGCAGGGACCGGAGAGCCGCTGGTGGCACTCGTGGTACGACCTCACCGCGCTCCACGACACGCCCACCCTGCTGACGTTCGCCGCCGGACCCGCAGCCGTCGAGACGCGCGACTGGACCGAGGAGGAGATCGTCGATTCGATCCTCGTGCAGCTGCGGCGCCTGTACGGCGATCGCGTGGAGAAGCCGACGGCGGTGCACGTCACCGACTGGCAGGACGACCCGTGGTCGCACGGCTCCTACGCCTACATGACGGTGGGGTCGGCGACGTCCGACCACGACGACCTCGCGACGCCGATCGGGGGCGTCCTCCATCTCGCCGGCGAGGCGACCTGGACGGACGACCCTGCCACCGTCACGGCGGCGATGTGCTCCGGCCACCGCGCAGCATCGCGCGTGCTGGGGCACGACATCCCCATCGAGACCGCCTGGACCTGACCGCTTTCGGCCCGGCTTTCGCTTTATCGGCGCGTTCAGGGCAGGCTTGGGCAATGCAGCGCACGGTCAGCAGCACCATCGTCCTCACCGTCACCGAGCCCGCCGACCTGGTCTTCTCGATCGCGGCGGCCGGCGTCTACGACATGAGCACCGAGTATGTCACCGCGACTCTGGACGGCGCGCCGGTCTCGATCGCCGAGCTGACCGACGTCCACTCCACGCGGCTCCATCGGGTTCAGAGCGGCATCGGCGAGCTCGTGATGAGCTACACCGCCACCATTGAGGGCACGGCGACGCCGACGGCACGCGACGACGTGGAGCTCCTGACGTACCTGCGCCCCAGCAGGTATGCCGAGTCGGACGCGCTCGCCGAGACGTCTGCCGCCGAGTTCCGCGGCATCCAGGGTGGAGCCGAGCTCCTCACGGCGGTCTCGTCGTGGGTCGGCACACGGCTGAGCTACATCCCGGGCTCCTCCCTCCCGACCGACGGGGCGGTGCGCACCCTGCTCGCCCGCAGCGGCGTCTGCCGCGACTACTCGCACCTCTGCGTCGCGCTGCTGCGCGCCCGGGGAGTCCCGGCCCGCTCGGTCGCCGTGTACGCGCCCGGGCTCGACCCGATGGACTTCCACGCGGTCGCCGAGGCGTGGGTGGATGGCGCCTGGCGGGCGGTCGACGCGACCACACTCGCCCCACGTTCGACGCTGGTGCGGATCGCCACGGGAAGGGATGCCGCCGACACGGCGTTCCTCAACGTCCTGTCGGGGCGGGCGGAACTCCAGAGCGTCTCTGTCACCGCCGTGGCCGACGAACTGCCGAACGACGATCTCGACCAGCTGGTCAGCGTGCTCTGACCCCGCGAGGCGGGAGACCCAGCCACGGCGAGGCGGCGCCCTACGCCTCAATCGCTGACCCGGCGGTCGTCGTCCCCTACAGCCCGCGTGTGAAGACGCGCACCGGCGGCGTTGAACAGGCACAGCACCTCGAGCACGCCCGGACCGGGATTGCTGAACCCGTGCGGAACGCGGGTGTCGAACTCCACCGCGGCACCCGCCTCCACGATCAGGTCATCGTCTGCCAGCAGCAGGCGCATGCGCCCGGAGATCACATAGATCCAATCCCAGCCGGGATGCACCCACTGGCGGATGTCGGCATCCGGAGCGGGCGGGTGGACCTGTTTGAAGGCTTCCCACGGGCCGTCTCCGCCGGACAGGGGCACCGTCACGATTCCCTCGCGCACCCGTGGCCGTGGACGAATGCGCGGGTCGCCCAGAGCGGGAGCATCGACCAGGTCATCGAGCGTCAATCGGTAGACGCGCGCAAGGGGAAGCAGAAGATTGAGATGCGGTCGCCTCGAGCCGGACTCGAGTCGCGACAGAGTGCTGATCGAGATGCCGCTCGCCTCGCTCACGGTGGCGAGGGTGAGACGCCGCGACTCCCTGATTGAGCGGAGGCGCGCACCGAGTCCTGCGAAGGCGGCGTCTCGCTCCACGGCCGGGTCCCTCCTCGTCCTCGCTCCCGCATCGGAGTCCGTCGTGGTCGTCTCTGCGCGGTTTGTTGTCAACTTGGCAAATCTGGTTGCGACTCTACCCACACGACTGCGACCGTCGCAGGCATGGAGCATTCAACGGACGCTGTCGACGTCATCGTGGTGGGCGGTGGGCCGGCGGGCCTCAGCGCAGCCCTTCTGCTGAGTCGAGCGCGGCGCCGGGTCGTCGTCATCGACGACGGCCGGCCGCGCAACGCGTATGCCGCACACATGCACGGCGTCCTCGGGCACGACGGCCTCCCCCCGCGGCGACTGCTCGAGCTCGGCAGTCAGGAGATCAGCGGATACGGCGGCCGATTCGAACAGGGCACCGCGTCGGCGCTGACCGTGCGGGACGATGCGGTCGAGGTGTCGATGACCACGACGGAGACGCGCTTGCGTGCACGTCGCGTGCTGGTGGCGACCGGCCTGACCGATGAGCTGCCCGACATCCCGGGCCTCCGCGATCAGTGGGGACGCGGAGTCGTCGTCTGTCCGTACTGCGACGGCTGGGAGCACCGCCTCGATGTGGTCGGCGTGATCGCGACCTCTCCGCGCAGCGTCGAGCAGGCACAGCTGCTGCGCCAGTGGTCCGAACGCGTCGTCTACTTCCCGGGCGCCTTCGGCGAACCAGACTCCGAGGACGCGGCTGCGCTCGCCGATCGGGGCATCCGAATCGAACTCGGAGACGTCGCAGGACTCCGTATCGATGGAGATCAAGTGACCGGCGTTGATCTCGGCGACCGCGTGGTCTCGGTCGGTGTGATCTTCGTCGGCACCCGGCTGAGACCCCATGACTCTCTGCTGCGCGCCGTCGGTGCGACCGCCACCGAGGACGAGACCGGGAGTTGGATCACGGTCGACGACGACGGCCAGACCAGCGTGCGAGGCGTGTACGCCGTCGGCAACGTGGTCAATCCGCGTTCGAACGTCTCCGTCTCGCTGGGCCTCGGAACGCTCGTGGGAGGTTCGATCAACCTCGACCTGCTCGCCGATGACATCGCGCAGACCCGACGCACGACGCGCCGAGCCGCCGGGTGAGGAATCAGCGAGGTGCTGCGGCCCGCTGGATATGGCGACGCGATGTGCCGTTCCTCCGGGTCGCGACAAGGGACCCGCCGAGGAGAAGCAGGACGCCGGCGACGACAGCGGCTGACATCGGGTCCGCGCCGGTCGCGGGCAGGGCCGCCGCGCCCGGTGGGGGTGGTGGCGTCGTCGGGGCCGGTGCCGCGGCGACGAACACTGCCACGCCGAACTGCGCGCTTGTCGCGCCGTCCTTGTCGGTGGCCGTGACTGACGCGGTGTAGACGCCGGCGGCGGCGTAGACGTGGGTGACCGGTGGATCCGCGGGGCCGGAGAGACTGACGACGGGTGTGCCGTCGCCCCAGTCGATTGTGTACGTGAAGAGCGACGCCATGTCGGCAGACGACGGGTCCTCTGCGCCGACCTTCATCGTGAAGGGAACGTCGGCGGTCGCCGCGGCGGCGCCCGTCACGACGGCGGTCGGTGACGCATTGGTCACCGCCAGCTCGGCGGTGTCGGTGACGGCCTGGTTCCCCAGATCGACGCGGATGGCGACCGTGTGCACCGAAGGGCCGTCGGTGATACCGAGCGCCTCCAGCTGCGCCCAAGTCAGCGTGGGCGATGGCCCCGATGCGTCCGTGAAGGCGCCGTCACCGTCGACATCCCACTGGTACGTGGCTCCTGGGGTCGATCCTGACCCGTCGAGCGACAGGCTGCCGCCCTCCGCCACGGAATATGGTCCCCCCGCAACCGCGACCGGTGCGGGCTGTTGCACGACCTGCAGCAGGTTGCCCCCGCTGCCTGCGTAGGCCGGAGCACCCGAATAGGTGGCCGTGATCACGTGGCTGCCGGCGCCGAGATCGCTCGTCACGAGTGTCGCCCTGCCGCTTGCATCGACCACGACGCCCGACGCGAGGGGGATGCCTCCCTCCGAGAACGACACCGAGCCCGTGCTGACCGGTGTGGGACCGGAGGTGACGATGGCCGTGAACGTCACCGGCTGGCCGACGGACGAGGGGCTCGGGCTCGAGGTGAGAAGCGTCGTGGTGGGACTCGCGGTGGTGAAGGTGAGGCACCAGCCGCCGCTGATGGATCCGGCGTCGCCGGTGGCGTCATCCAGCACCCAGAGACTCCACACCCCGTTGCCGTTCACGCCGTTGAAGGCCGCCAGTGCGGTGGCCCCGCTGGGTGCCGGCGCCGGTGCGGGGAAGGCCGTATCCGCCGCATCGGCGTCGTCATCCGTCGGCCGGAAGGTTCCCGTCACAAGCGGCGTGGGCACCGGCCCCGCGGCGGCATCGTCCAACACGATCGTCGCCCCGTTGACCGGGGAGGTGCCCCCGACGTCGCTCATCAGCAGCACATTGGTGGTCGGGACCGGACCGGACAGGAGCACGTCGAGATCGACGGGCACTGCGTGCGAGACGCCGTTGAGTGTCGCGGTGACCTTGGAGACGGGCGCCGTGAGTCCGGAGACGGTGATGTTCGACGGGTACGGCGATGCCGTGCCGTTCGAGGGGATGGCGAATGCGCCGGGGTTGCAGTAGGTCGTGCCCGTGACCACCGTCGCGTTGTCGACCCGTTGCGATACGGAGCCGTTGCTCGTCAGGAAGCCGGGTGCTCCGGAGTAGGTCGCCGTTATGGCATGCGTGCCTTCGGAGGGGGAACCCAGCGTGATGGATGCTGTGCCGGAGGCGGACAGGAAGACGGGGGCGACCGGCGCGCCGTCCAGGGTGAAGGACACGGTGCCGACGGTCACGGGGACGCCTGCCGCATTCACCGACGCGGTGATCGTCACCGGGGCGCCGGTGACCGAGGGAGTTCCGGACGTGGTGACAGTGGTGACGGTGGGTGCGGCAGTGACCTGCGTGGTGATGACGAGGCTCCAGCCCCCGGCCATCTGCCCCAGATCTCCGGTGGTGTCATCCACGATGAACAGCTGCCATGTGCCGTTCGCATCGATGCCGGTGAAGGCGCCGGCGAGGGTCGTCTGCGCCGAGGGAGCCGGTGCCGGCGCGAGGAAGGAGTCTCCCGCGACGTTGTTGGTGGGGCGGTACGTGCCGGTGGGGACATTCCCAGTCGGAACTCCACCGGCGGCCGCATCGTCGAAGGTGAGCGTGGCGCCGGTGGCGAATGCGAGAGTGCTCGTCGGATCCCCGATGTCGGAGAGCAGAACGAGGTTCTCGCCGCTCGGCGCGACGACCATGGCGTCGAGGTCGTTGAGAGCCGAGTGTGTCAGGCCGTTGAAGACGACGCGCACCGACGACACGGTTCCCGCCAAGCCCGAGACCGTGATCGGCGACGGATACGGGCTCGCCGCACCCACCTGGTCGGCCGACCCGGTGGCGGGGATGGCGATGGACGCGGCATTCGTGAAGGTCGTGGGCCCGTCGGCGCGAGCGGGCGAGGCGACCATGGTGCCGAAGAGAGCGAGGAGGAGGGCGATGGATGCCGCGACTCCGCGTCTTGGCAGACGCCCGGGTGCAGCAGCGGAGCGGTGGGCGTCGGATCTGGCCATGGAAATCGCCACTCCCTGTCGGGATCCGCGTCGCTGTGCTGCCGGCGGGCGAGGGGCTGGCGGACTCTGTTGTCTGACGGCACACTATGACTGCGGAGGGTCCTTGTACAGACCTCGCCCCGTTCTGGACCCCGGGGCTATTCGGCGTCTTCCGAGGAGCACCCGTGGATCCCTATATCGGCGAGATTCGCTGCTTCGGCTTCAACTTCGCCCCTCGGGGGTGGCTGGCTTGCGAGGGCCAGCTGATGTCGATCTCGCAGAACAGCGCCCTTTTCTCGCTGCTCGGCACCATGTATGGGGGCGATGGGGCCACCACCTTCGCCCTCCCCGACCTGCGGGGGCGCGCCTCGCTCGGGGCCGGGGCAGCACCGGGCCTCACCCCCCGGAACGAGGGCGACGCCGGTGGAGCTGAGGTGGTGACCCTCACCGCTCCGGCACTGCCGCCGCATAGCCACACCGTCGCTGCATCATCCAGCGCTTCGACCAAGAACCCGTCGGGCGCAACGCCGGCCGTCACCGGCGCCGGAGCTTCCTACGGCACCACAGACGACCTGATCATGGATCCAGCGATGATCGGGGGCGGCGGAGACGCCCAGCCACACGACAACATGCAGCCGTACCTGGTGTTGAACTGGTGCATCGCGATCGATGGTGCCTTCCCGCCGCGCGACTGACTCAGAGTCCGAGTTCGGCGACCCGCTCGATACTCAGCACCGCCCGAGGGCCGGCTCTGGTCCACAGGCAAACCTGACGAGCAGTGACCATCGAGGCGAATCACCGTGCTGCGAGTCGACCCGGCAGCTCTTCGATGACGTGGTCACATCGCACCAACGACGAAGTCCCGGGAACCCTGAGGTTCCCGGGACTCTCTGTCGGGATGACAGGATTTGAACCTGCGACCCCTTGACCCCCAGTCAAGTGCGCTACCAAGCTGCGCCACATCCCGTCGGCCCCGCTTCCGCGCGGACAACTCCCCCATCCTACCCGCTCCGCGGAGGCCTCGCGAACCGGCATGCGCCCGGGCGCGGCATCGATCTGCGCCTTGCCGGTGTCGGCGGCGCGCACTAGGTTCACCGCATGGCGCACATCACCATCGAACCGGCCACCGCGGATCGCTTCGACGACGCCGAGCACGCGCTGAGCGGCGGCGGCGACGGGTACGGCTGCCAGTGCCAGTGGTGGATGATGCCCAACAGCGAGTGGGATCGGACGACGAGAGAGCAGCGCGAGGGCATGCTGCGCGCCGAGTTCGACGTCGGGCCACCGCCGGCTCTCATCGCATACGTCGACGGCGAAGCCGCAGGCTGGGTGCGGGTCGGACCCCGCCACCGGCAGGTGCGGCTCGGGCGCACGCGCAAGCTGGCGCCGAACTCGCAAGAACCGTGGGACGACGAGTCGGTCTGGACCGTCAGCTGCTTCGTCGTGCGCAAGCAGCATCGCGGCCAAGGTCTCAACGCGCGACTGCTCGACGCCGCGATCGACTACGCCCGCGCGAGCGGGGCACGCGTCATCGAGGCCTACCCGTTCGACCCCGACGCAGGCAAGAAGATCCCGGTCAACGACCTCTACCACGGCGTGGTGTCGACCTTCGAAGCTGCCGGCTTCCGTGAGGTCGCTCGCCCGCAGCCCCACCTCGCGATCGTCTCGCTCGACCTGGCCGGCTGACGACCGCTGGCGTGGAGACTCGGGGTCGCCTCGGGCATGCGACGATGAGGGTCGGCCTGCATCTCGAGGAGGACCATGCGTCGGCTGTGGATCGGCTTCGTGCCGTATATCGCGGTGTCGCTCGCGCACGTCGCGGCTCTCGCCGCGGACGCGACCGCCGTCGCTGCGCCCACCAAGCTGGCGCTGATGCCGCTGCTCGCCGTCGCCGTCGTCTGGGGCTCGCGCGGCTCCGCCTGGACGACCGCTCAGACGCTGCTCGTCGTCGCGCTCGGGCTGTCGTGGCTCGGTGACGGTGCGGGCGCGTTCTTCCCGTGGCTGCCCACCGTGCCCGCCATGCTGCTCTTCTTCGGACTCGCACACCTCTGCTACATCTGGCTGTTCTGGCGCATGCTCGCCGTCCGGCGCGTGCCGCCGTGGGCGGCCGTCTTCGCTGTGTGGTGGATCGTGCTCCTGGCGGTGCTGTGGCCCCATCTCGGCGGCCTCACCGTCGCGGTCGCGCTCTACGGCCTGGTGCTGGGCGGCACGGCGGTCGCGGCATCCCGCTGCCATCCTCTGGTCGTATGGGGCGGCGTGTTCTTCCTCACCTCCGATTCGGTGCTCGCGTTCCGGCTGTTCCTGCCCGACGCCATGCCGGACTGGACGAGCCCCCTCGTCATGCTGACCTACTGCCTCGGCCAGGGACTCATCGCCGCCGGCGTGCTCGCCGGCGTCCGGGCGCGCCGACCGCTCCCCACCCCGGCGGTGACGGCATGACAGACCCCTTCACCCCCGGCAAGACGGTGCGTGTGGATGCCTGGCTCTGGGCCGTGCGGATCTACAAGACCCGCTCGGCGGCGACGACGGCGTGCCGTGCAGGGCACGTCCGGGTCGGCGGCGAGCGCGCGAAGGCGGCCCAGCAGCTGCGCATCGGTGACGAGGTGCGCGTGCGCATCGACGGGTTCGACCGGATGCTCGTGGTGCGTCAGCCGATCTCGAAGCGCGTCGGCGCTCCCCTCGTCGCGACCGCCATGGAGGACCGCACGCCTCCGCGCGATCCGACGCCGATCATGGCACAGCGAGACCGCGGCGCGGGCCGGCCGACCAAGCGGGAGCGCCGCGAGATCGACCGGCTGCGCGGCCAGGACCGTTGATCGCTGCCGCTGCCCTCCGCGGCCTGTCACGCGGCGGCAGCGATCAACGGTCCTGGCCGCGCAGCCGGT
>NZ_JBJDRK010000010.1:0-98348 GCF_044987405.1 Microbacterium sp. ZW T2_14
GGGGAGTGTGGGGGGATGCCGCGCACTACCTGGTCGAGGACGGACAAGCCGCGGTGCGCGCGCTCGAGGCCGCGGGCATCGTCGGCGCCACGCATCGTGACGTCGTGGTCGCTCCCCTGCCCGAAGACCGGCCCGGCGTGCTCGGGACGATGATGACCGCACTGGCAGACGCCGGGGTGCGCGTCCACGCCCAGTACAGCGACCACGACAACCGCAAGGTGTTCGTCGTGGACGACGTCGACGCAGCGCGGAGGGCGCTGGCCTGACCGACCGTGGCTACGCCCGGCTGATCTCCTGCACGTCCGGCCTCGACGTCGGGCGGCTCGTCGTGCGGGCCACCGGAGCCCATGACCACGCCGCGAACGCGATCCCGGCCGTGATGGTGATCACGCCGAGCGGGACGTGCAGAGCGGTGAGCGAGCGGTATCCCGCGAACGCCTGCAGCGACATGAGCCCGAGCATCCCGATCGTCGCCCAGACCGGCCACCAGCCGCCGCCTCGGCGCGCGCAGATCACGCCCGCGACGACGGCGACCATCAGCGCGATCCCGGCAGCGGTGGCCAGCTCTCGATGGACCGGGAACGCCGCGCGCAGCTCCGACATGAACAGCCCGGCCGTGATCGACTGCGACAGCAGCAGGACTGCCGCGACGGTCAGCGAGACCCGCAGGAGGGTTCGCGGCCAGATCGGCGCGGACTCGGCGACATCATGTGTGCTCATGGCCCACAGTCTAGGGATATAGTTTCAAATGAAACAATCCCGATTGGAACGATATGGAAGGAAGTGACGTGACCGGGCCACGCGACGTCAGTCCCCTCCTGGTCGGCCTGCAGCTCCACCGCGCGTATGCCGTGGCGACCGAGCGACTCAACGCGGCCCTCCAACCCCTCGGACTGGGCTATCGCCACGTCACGGCGATGTTCCTCATCCGCGACGGCATCGCGACGCACGGCGAACTCGTCCGACGGCTGCACGTGGACAAGACCGGCATGGTGCGCACGATCGACGATCTGGAACGGCTCGGGCTCGTCTCCAAGACCCGGTCCACCGAGGATCGCCGGAGCTGGCTGCTGGCTCTCACGTCGCACGGCTCCGCCACGCTCATCCAAGCGCAGCAGCACACCCGTGCCGTCGCCGACGACCTCTTCGGGGGCCTCGAGCCGGCGCAGCTCGCCCTGCTCTCCGATGCGCTGGCCGCTGTGGCGCCCGACGACGCGAGCGACGTCGAGCCGCGTTGAGCCGCTGCGGGGGTCGCCTCAGTGCGCGGAGCGCTGCAGGACGATGGCGGCCGGCATCCGCTGCACGATGGGGCGGAACAGCGGCTTCGCGAGTGCTGCGGCCTCACCGGGGCCGATGATGCGCGGCGACGTGGTCGGGCGCCGGGCACCCTTCCAGGAGAGGTCGGCTCCGCCGGCAGCCACGACGTTGCGCGCCCAGTTCGTCTTCGCCCCCCACGGCAGACCGATCAGGACGACGTCCGGATCTCGCGTCGGCACCACGGCGACGGGAGTCTCATAGTCCGTCCCGCTCGTGCGTCCACGATGGTGGACCACGGCCCACAGCGGGAATCCGCGGCGTCCGGCGAGCGCCTTCGCGATCGGCTCCGTCGCCTTCACCAGACTCCGCGGCGGCGGGCTCGAACCGTCCGCAGCCCGACGTGCGCTCCGCGTGCCTCGGAGGCCGCTTCCCCCGGCGAGCACGTCGCGGAAGTGGTACGCCGTGACGGCGGCCATCGCCACAGCGCCAGCGGCAGCTCCGACGGCTTCACCGGGCGATCGGATGCCGCGTCGCAGCAGGAGTGCGCCCGCGATCGCGTTGGCCGCACTCCAGCCGATATTCACGCGGGGGGACGACAGCCCGACGCCCGGCGGATCGGCGAACGGGGTCGGGAACGGCCGGCCCCGGACGCCGCTCACGCCGTGGGGAACCGCGTTGACGAGCAGCGCAGTGCCGGCCGCGCTGCGGATGACGGTCATGATCGACACGCGCCCACCCTACGACTCATCGGCGCATCGCGCCGGGGTCCCGGCATCACGTGACAGCGCCCGCCCGCAACGCGGGCGGGCGCTGAGAAACGCGTCGTCAGGAGGCGACGGGCTCGGGGTCCACTGCCGTCGTGGTGGTCACCTGGTGGTTTCCCTCCGCGACGCCGCGGCCGAAGGCGCGGCCCTGCATCACGGCTCCGAGGTCGAACCCGGTTGCGGCCTTCACGCTCTCGAAGGTCGCCGTGAGACTCGCCGACTGCTCCCGGGCGAGGTGGGTGGCAGCGCTGTCGCCGCCGATCAGAGTGATGCTTCCCACCTTCTCGTAGCCCTTGGCGAACTCGGCCATGAGCTGCGGCAGGTGACCGATGATCTCCTTCGCCAGGATCGCGTCCTGGTTCTCGCGCAGCGCGGCGGCTTCGGCGGCGACCGCCTCGGCGACGGCGTTGCCTCGGAGGCGGATCGCCTCCGCTTCGGCTTCGGCCTGCACGCGGACGGCGGCGGCCTCGGCCTCCGCCTTCATGCGGACGGCGGCCGCTTCGGCTGATGCGGAGGCCTCGCGTGCCTCGGCCTGCGCCTTCACCGCGTAGGCGTCGGCATCCGAGCGCTCCTGGGCGACCTTGCGGTCGGCCTCGGCGTTCTTCTCGCGCTTGTAGGCCTCCGCGTCGGCTGCCGCCTGCTGCTGGTAGGCCTCGGCGTCGGCCAGCGTCTGCTGCCGGTACTTGTCGGCGTCGGCGACCTTCTTGACCTCGGCGTCCAGTCGCGCCTGGGTGTTGTTGGCCTCCTGCAGCAGCACGCCCTGCTCGGCCTCGGCGCGGGCGAGGTTCTCCGCCTGCTCTGCCTGCGCGTTCGCCCGGCCGACCTCCGACTTCGCGGCGGCGGTGTTCTTGTCGAGCGCGGTCTGCTCGATGAGGTTCGCCTCGTCGGCGGCGAGCTGGCGTTTCTTCACCTCGCGCGTGGCATCGATCTCGGCGACATCCGCCTCGCGCTTGACACGCTGCACCTCTTTGGCGCCGAGCGCGGAGATGTAATTGTTCTTGTCGGTGATGCCCTGGATCGCGAACGAGTCGAGCACCAGACCCTGCGCCAGCAGATCGCCCGAGATGCCTTGGGCGATCTCGTCGCTGAGCTTCTGGCGGTCCTGCATGACCTGCTCGACGGTCAGCTTCGCGACGACGCCGCGCAGCGCACCCTCGAGCTGCTCCGTGGTGAAGACGACGATCGCGTCATCCTGCGATGCGAAGCGCTCGGCCGCGCGTCGCACCTGATCGGGCGTGGAGCCGATCTTCACGAGGGCGACGCCGGTGAGGTCGATGGTGACGCCGTTGATCGTCTGAGCGGTGGGCTCGAACTTGATCTGCCGCGACCGCAGCGACACCTTGTCGGAGCGCTGCGTCAGCTTGTTGACGAATGCTCCGCGACCGCTGATGACGGTCATCTTGTTCGCTTCGCCCTCGGTGCTGTCGCGGGCCTTCTTGCCGACGATGACGATGGCCTCGTCGGCCTTCGGCACCTGGTACCAGGCGCGGAAGAGGATGAAGCCGATGAGGGCTACGACGAGCACGACTCCGGCAGCTGCTGCGATGCCGATCACGCCGAACAGATCCATGTGGGGGATTCTCCAGGTCGGGCTCGCCGAGTGCGGGCCGTACACCGAATCTATTGGCAGCGCGGTGCGTCGGTGGACCCGTGCCGCAACCTGTGGATGCCGCGGCGGCTCGCGAAGAACCCGCCTTCGAGCGAACCCGCGCTAGACCTCCGCGTCGGCGGTGACCTCGCGGGCCGTGTCGGCCGGCGGCCGCTGCGCCCTGCTCAGCAGTACGAAGGGCACGGCCACCGCCGAGATCACTCCGCTCCAGAGCATCGAGGTGGCGTAGCCCCCGACATCCGCCGCTCGTCCCAGCAGGGGCTGGAAGACGACCCCGCCTCCGGAGCCCATCAGCGAGTCGAACGACAGCACGGTCGCCCGCTGCTTGGACGGGATCATGTCGTTGAGGTAGGCGCGGTGCACCGGATCGTCGATCGCGGAGGCGATGCCCCACAGCGCCACCAGCACCACGGCGAACCAGAAGTCGCGCACCAGTCCGAGCCCGATCAGCACGATCGCGCTCGACACCGCCGCCAGCAGGATCACGGACGTGCGACGGCGGAAGAGCTTGCGCACCCGCGGGGCCAGCAGACCGCCCACGATCGACGCGCCCGACAGCAGCGCGGCGGCGAGTCCGGCGATCGAGTAGGCCTCCTCGTCACCCCACAGCTCCAGCAGGTACGGCTGCATCGCGTAGAAGACGTAGATGCCGACGCCCGCGGTGAAGGGGCTCGTGAGCATCAGCCAGCGCACCGGCGGATCGCCGAGGCCGTAGCGGATGGACGCGCGCAGCACGGTGCGCGTCGCCCGGATGGGGCCCTCGCTGCGATCCGGCTGGAACCCCAGGTCGCGCATCAGCAGGGCGGCGACGACGAACATCACCAGCAGGATGCCGCCGCGTATGAGGAACGGCACCCCCAGGTTCGTCAGCTGTGCGATCACGCCGCCGAGCACCGACCCGGCGAGCATCGCCACGCCGCCCACGATCTGCGCGCGGCCGAAGACGGTCTCGAGGCTGCCCTGGTACCCGGTCGCCTTCAGGGCGTCGACGAGCCAGGCATCCACCGCGCCCGAGAAGAAGGTGAAGCCCAGGCCCAGCAGCACCGACACCACCGCCCACGCCCAGAACGGCGAGTGCCAGACCCACAGCATCCAATACAGCACCGTGGTGATCGCCAGCGTGATCGTGCCCAGCAGGTACGACGCACGCCGGCCGACGGTGTCGGCCACGACCCCCGTCGGGATCTCGAAGATGAGCATGCCGGCGGTGAAGAACGCGTTGGCCGAGAACGCCTCGAGGTTGGACAGCCCCGCATCGAGCAGGAACAGCGTGTTGATGCCCCAGATGAACGACGCGGCGAGGGTGTTGCCGAGCAGCAGCGTGTAATACGTGCCCTGCACCCGGCGGGGCGTGGGCAGGGACGGCGCGGGCCTGGTCATGGACATGGCGGCACCGCCTTTCCCGCGAGGATTCGGACGACACCCGCGACAGTAGCCCTCGCCGCCGACACCGTCTACGGGGAGGCCGGTCCGGCGAACCCGGTTGCGCGGGTGTCGGCGCCCACCGTCTGGTTCATGTGCTTCGCGATGCGCAGCACGACGGCGCGGTCTCCGATGCGCGCGCCATGCAGCGCGTTCTCGAGCGCGAGTTCGAAGCGGTTGACGTCGGCCAGTCGCCGCAGCCACACGGCGAGGATGAGGTTGTAGCGACTCGCCGCAGTGATCGCCAGCCGCACCTCGGGTACCGCCGTGATGGCGGTGCGGGCGGCCTCGAGCACCTGTGCGGGGGCTTCGACGAAGTACCAGGCGTAGATCGGCCAACCGGATGCCGCGCGCGCCATGTCGGTGCGGAACCGCAGGCTTCCCCTCGCGCGCAGGGTCGCGAGCGCATCGGCCACGCGCTGCGGCGCGAATCCGCTGCGCTCGGCGATCGTCGCGATCGGCACGCGGCCGTCCGCCCACACCTCACGCTCGATCGCCTCGCGCAGGTCGTCGGACACGCGCTGCGCCGCACGTGGCCGCGGCGGCCTCGGCGGGCGGACACCCTGCGCCTCGACCGGCTCCAGCGCGCGCAGTCGCCAGCTCGCGCCGTCGATGAGCGTCTCGTTCACGAGGTGGGTGCGAACCGATCGGACGCCGTCGAGCCGGCCGAGGCGATGAAGCGAATAGTCCGACAGCCCCGCGATGTCGGGGGCGAAGACGATGGCCATGAGGTCGCGTGATCCGGAGGTGACGTCGAGGACGTAGACCGCGGGGTCTCGCTGCAGCTCCTGGATGACGGCATCCATCTTCGCCCGCTCGCAGTCGATCTCCATGATCGACACTTGCCCACCGGTGGGATGCCCCGTGACCCACGCGATGCCCTCTTCACGCAGTCGTGCCCACCGGCGTGCGAGCGTGCTGGCATCCACCCCGATGACGGGCGACAGCTCGTTCCAGCTTGCGCGCGGCTCGATCTGCAGAGCGTGGACGAGCCGTCGATCGATCTGATCGAGAGTGATCGCGTGCACAGAAGGCCTTTCGCCATGTCGCCGCCGACAGGATTCTCACGCATCATAGGCCGATATTCCGCAGATATCCGGCGGATTCATCTGCTCGAAACATGTCCAGGCGCACCATTGCCGCATCGATCGCACCGACGAAAGGATCATCGTGAGCCTCATCACGACCGGCGCCGTCACCCTCACCGACCTGAAGCGCCATGCCGCCGACGACGTGGAGTCACGCCGTGACGAGCTCCTCGCGCTCAGCCACGCGATCCACGAGAACCCGGAGCTGTCGTGGCAGGAGCACGAGGCCGCAGCCCTCGTCGCGCGCACTCTCGAGGATGCCGGCTTCGACGTCGAGGTCGGGGCGTACGGCGTCGCCACCGCCGTCGAAGCGGTGTACGGCACCGGCGACCTCACCGTCGCGATCTGCGCCGAGTACGACGCCCTTCCCGGCATCGGCCACGGTTGCGGGCACAACGTCATCGCCGCTTCAGGAGTCGGCGCCGCGCTCGCCCTGGCACCGCTCGCCGACGCGGCCGGCCTCCGTATCAAGCTGCTCGGCACGCCGGCGGAAGAGCACGGCGGCGGCAAGGTGGCGATGCTTCTCGACGGTGCGTGGGAAGACGTCGACTTCTCGCTCATGGTGCACGGCATGACCGGCGAGGACATCTCGGCGACGGCCTTCAGCGCGACCGCCGTCGATCGGTTCGAGGTCGTCTTCCACGGCAGGACCGCGCACGCCGCGGGCATGCCGGAGCAGGGCCTCAACGCGGCGTCCGCGGCCGCGATCGCCCAGACCGCGATCGCCTTCCTCCGCCAGCAGCTCCCCAAGGACACGAATCTCAACGCCTACGTCTCGCACGGCGGTCAGGCGACGAACATCATCCCCGACCGCGCCGTCGTGCAGGTCGAGCTGCGCGCCTACGACATCGACGTGTGGCGTGACATGAAGAAGCGCGTGCTCTCGTGCTTCGAGGGCGCCGCCATCGCGACCGGATGCCGCTGGGAGTGGTCGCCGACCGAGCACCCGTACGCGCCGGTCACGCACGATGCATCGCTCGGCGCCCTCTGGGACCGCAACCTCGTGGCGCGGGGCCGCACGATCGGCGTGGCGAAGATGGGCGGCGGCTCCACCGACATGGGCAACGTGTCGCAGGTCGTGCCCTCGATCCACCCCACCATCGCCTTCCTCGGGCAGACGGGCCCCGCCCACAATCCCGAGTTCACCGCTGCTGCGGCCACCCCCGCAGCCGACGAGGCCGTCATCGACGCCGCCACGATCCTCGCGTGGACGGTACTCGACGTCGCCCTGGACGACGCCCTGCGCGCCGATCTGCTCCACCGCACCGCCGAGCGCCCCGTCGGGGCGACCCGGACCACGCTCGAGGCATGACCGACCCCGCTCACGCGGACGGCGCAGCCTCCCCACCTGGAGAACCCACATGACCGCTCCCACTCACGAAGGCAACGTCGCCTCGACAGGACCGCAGTCTCCCCGCCCCCTTCAGAAGACGGCATCCGTCATCGCCCTCGGATTCCGCAGCCCACGGCTGTGGATCCTCATCGCACTGGTCATGGCCATCTCGGCCGGTGCGCAGGCGATCGGGCCGATCGTGATCCCCCTGGGCATCGCGTCGGTGACGCTGCTGCCGATGATCTGGGGTATCACCGCCGGCGCCGTCATCTCGGGGCAGCGTCTCAAGCCGCTGCCGATCGACCTGCAGCAGGCGGCCACGGTCATCATGGGCGTCGCCGTGCTCTTCCTCTGCGCGCGGCTCTCGTTCACGATCGGCCCCAATATCCCGCTGCTTCTCCAGGCGGGCCCCGCGCTGCTGCTGCAGGAGGTCGGCCACCTGTTCGGGACCATCGCACTGGCGCTTCCGCTGGCGGTGCTGCTGCGCATGGGGCCGGCGACCGTCGGCGCCACCTTCTCCATCGATCGCGAGGGCTCGTTCGCGATGGTCAGCGAGCGCTACGGCTCCGACTCGCCGCAGTACCGCGGAGTGCTCTCGATGTACGTCTTCGGCACCATCTTCGGCGCCATCATCGTGAGTCTCATCGCCTCGCTCGCCGCTTCGCTCGGGATCTTCGACCCTCTTGCGCTCGCCATGGGCGCGGGGGTCGGCTCGGGATCGATGATGGCGGCGGCGGCGTCCGTCATCGTGTCGGCCCATCCCGATATGCAGGACCAGGTGCTGGCGCTCGCCGCGACCTCGAACCTCATCACGGGTGTGCTCGGGGTCTACATCGGGGTGTGGGTGTCGCTGCCTCTCGCCGACCGCTTCTACAAGCTCCTCACCCGCAACAAGGACGCCGCACTGCCGGGCCGCCGATCGAAGACCAAGGGCGCCATGCCGACCGCGGCGGTGAAGACCGTGGCCGAGACGGTGCTCGAGAAGCCGAACGTGCGGGTGCCGCTCTGGGTGTCACTGCTCATCATCGGCTTCGCCGGCATCATCGTCGCCACGATCGCGGCCAAGGGCTTCTCATGGGACATGGTGGCGGCGTACCTCGTGATGGGCGCGCTGGTCGCAGGCGGAATCGCGCTCGCCAAGGTGACGCGCGGCAAAGTGCCCGCGATCATCGTGGTGATGACCGTGGGCGCATTCCTCACGTCGCCCGTCTCGCCCGTCGCCGGGTGGTTCACGACGGTGTCGGACACCATCGACTTCCTGTCGCTCATCACCGTGATGCTCACGATCGCCGGGTTGAGCCTCGGCAAGGACCTCCCGATGCTCAAGAGCATCGGCTGGAAGATCATCCCGGTCGGCACGGTCGCGATCGCGGCATCGTTCATCCTCTCGGCCGTCGTCGCCGAGTTCGCGCTGGGGCTGTGGGGCTGATGACGGGCATCGCCCTGGAGGTCGAGCGCGGGGTCTACACCTCCGCGCTCGACCTCTTCTCGATCGGCATCGGCCCGTCGAGCTCGCACACCGTCGGCCCGATGCGCGCGGCCGCCGACTTCCGGGATGGTCTCGCCGACGGCGGGCTGCTCGTGGATGTCATCCGGTTCGGCTGCCGCCTCGACGGCTCCCTCGCCGCGACGGGCCTGGGGCACGGAACTCCGGATGCTGTCATCGCGGGCCTGCGCGGGCACCGCCCCGAGACGGTGGATCCTGCGATCGTGCACGGCGCATGGGCGGACCTCGGGGCAGGTCATGCGCTCGACATCGAAGGCGTGCGGTTCACGCGCGAAGACATGACGTTCGCGCCGCGCGAGCGTCCGCACGGGCACCCGAACTCCCTCACTCTGCGCGCCGAGCTCACCTCGGGTGGCGTCGTGGAGGAGACGTATCTGTCCATCGGCGGCGGCTTCATCCGCCGGCTCGGAGAGCCGTCGCCGGCCGATGCGTCGGGGCCGCGTCCGGAGCAGCCGAGCGCTCTCGCCTTCGGCAGCATGCGCCAGCTGCTCGACCTGTCACGCGGACGCAGCATCGCCGACGTCGCCTGGGAGGCGGAGGTCTCCGTCCACGGCGCGGCCGCGGCCCGACGGGGGCTCGATGCGATCTGGACGGCGATGCGGGCGTGCATCGAGCGCGGCCTCCAGTCCGACGGGGTGCTGCCGGGCGGTCTGCGGGTGCCGCGCCGGGCGGCGGCCGCGTGGCGTCAGCTCGCCGCCCGCGGTGAGTCGTCGGATGCGGCGGAGGCCGTGTCGATCTATGCGCTCGCGGTCAACGAGGAGAACGCGGCGGGCGGAAGGGTCGTGACGGCGCCGACGAACGGCGCCGCGGGCGTTCTTCCCGCCGTGCTCTACCAATCGGTCGTGACGGCGGGGTTCGACGCCGAGCTCATCCGCCGGTTCCTGCTGACGGCGACCGCGATCGGATCGATCATCAAGGCCAACGCCTCGATCTCGGGAGCTGAGGCCGGCTGCCAGGCGGAGGTCGGCAGCGCCTGCGCGATGGCGGCCGCAGGCCTCACCGCCGTGCGCGGCGGTACGCCCGAGCAGATCGAGAACGCCGCCGAGATCGCGATCGAGCACCACCTCGGCCTCACCTGCGATCCGGTGTCGGGCCTCGTGCAGATCCCCTGCATCGAGCGGAACGCGGTGGCCGCGTCGACGGCGATGACGGCGAGCCGCCTGGCGCTGCTCGGCGACGGCCGGCACATCGTGGACCTCGACACCGCGATCGAGACGATGCGCCAGACCGGAGCCGACATGTCGTCCCGCTACAAGGAGACGAGCGCCGCGGGGCTCGCCGTCAACGTCGTCGAGTGCTGAGCGCGACGCCGAGAGGGTCCGTCGCGCCTGCTCACTGCTGACCTGCCGGCGGGATGGGCGCTACCCCTCCAGCACGGCAAGCTGCTGCGTGGCCCGGGTCATCGCGACGTACCGGTCGACGGCGCCCTCGATCCCCTCGCCGAAGCCCGACGGCTCGACGAGCAGCACCAGGTCGAACTCCAGCCCCTTGGCGAGCTCGGGGGTGAGCGACCGCACCCGGTCCTGTGGCGCGAACGACGCGTCGCCGATGACGACGGCCGTACCCTCGGGATGCCGCGCCAGCCAGCCCTCGAGGATCGCGTCGCGGTCCGGCACCGCGCTGTGGAGCACGGGGATCCCGCTCGAGCGGATGGACGTCGGCACGTTGGCGTCGGGGATCGCCGCGCGGATGACGGGCTCCGCCTCGGCCATCACCTCGCTGGGCGTGCGGTAGTTGATGGTGAGCGAGGCGATCTCGACCTCCGAGAGACCGACCCGCTCGAGTCGCTCCTGCCACGACTCCCGGAAGCCGTGCCGCGCCTGAGCCCGGTCGCCGACCACCGTGAAGCTGCGCGACGGGCAGCGGGCCAGCAGCATCCGCCATTCCGCGTCGGTGAGCTCCTGGGCTTCGTCGATCACGATGTGCGCGAACGGCCCCGCGAGCAGGTCGGGGTCGGCCGACTCGAGGACTGACTCGTCGACGAGGCTGTTGCGGAGGTCCTCGCCGTCCAGCCACTGCATCATCTCGTCGCCGGCCTCTTTCAGCCGCTCGACGACCTGCGACATGTACTCCCGCTCGCGCGCGAGCCGGGCATCGCGCTGCCGCCGACGCAGGGAGGCTGCGGGATCGCCGAGCCGGCGCCGGGCGGCGTCGAGCAGCGGGAGGTCCGACGTGGTCCAGGCGGCGGGGGCGCTCCGCTGCAGCGCATCGACCTCGTCGGGCGTGAGCCAGGGTGCGCACCGGCGCAGGTACGCGGGGACGCTCCAGAGATCGGAGACGACGACGGATGCCTCGACCAGCGGCCACGCGCGGGCGAAGGTGCGCGTGAGGTCCTCGTTGCGGGCGAGCGCCCGGCGCAGCTGGTGCAGCGGCACCTCCTCGCCGTCGGCCTGGTCGGTGAGGATGTCGAGCACGGTCTCCCACACCTGGTCGCGCGCCTCGTTGTGGGGCGTGCCGGGTTCGGCCGAGGCGAAGGCCTCGGCCCAGTCCTGCGGGCTGAGCACCAGCTCGCCCCACGGGGTCTCGACGAGGAAGGGCTTCGTCGGGGGCTCCTCGTACAGCCGGACGGCGGGCTCGATCGCGTCGATCATGCGGCCGTCCGCCTTCAGGCGTGCGACCGCGAGATCAGGCTCGGCCGCAGCGATCGCCCCCTCGGTCACGAGGTCGCGCAGCGTACAGGTCTGCACGCTCTCTTCGCCGAGGCTCGGAAGCACGTCCTCCACGTAGGAGAGGTAGGCAGGACTCGGGCCGACGAACAGCACGCCGCCGCGCCCTTCGCCGAGATGCGGATCCGAATACACGAGGTACGCCGCGCGGTGCAGTGCAACCACGGTCTTGCCGGTGCCGGGGCCGCCATCGACGACGAGCGCCCCACGCGACCCGGCGCGGATGATCGCGTCCTGGTCCGCCTGGATGGTGCCGAGGACGTCGCGCATGCGCGGTGAGCGACTCGCGCCCAAGCTCGCGATGAATGCGGACTGGTCGTCGAGGGCCGCGTTGCTCTCCAGTCCTTCGGGGGTGAACACCTCATCCCAGTAGTCCGTCACACGCCGCCCGGTCCAGCGGTAGCGGCGTCGGCTGATCAGACCCATCGGCTGCGCGTGGGTCGCGGCGAAGAACGGCTCGGCCGCCGGTGTGCGCCAGTCGACCAGCAGGCGTCGGCCCGCAGCATCCCGGAGTCCGAAACGGCCGATGTAGATCGGGGGCGAGCCGTCCGCGGGGACCATCCGGCCCAGACACGCATCGACGCTGAAGCGGCGCAGGACCCGCAGGCGGGCGGAGAGCCGATGGATCTCGAGGTCTCGCTCGAGCCCGGCCTGGCCATGGCCGCCGGGCTGACGGCGCAGCGCATCGAGGCGATCCTCGATGCCGGCGATCGACTGGCCCAGGCTCTCGGCGATCGAGGCGAAGTGGCGTTCGTCATCGCCGATGAGTGCAGGGTCGGCTTTGGCGGCGAGACGGTCGGGCAGCTGAAAGGGGCTGGTCTGGATGGGATTCACGGCATCTGCTCCTGGCTGACTGCGCGACGCGGGTGGGGGAGAGAACGGGGCGGGAGCGCGTCGCGACCGACCAGTATGCGCCCTCAGGGGGCCCTTGCGGCAAGGCCCCCTGGCGCCGTTATCCTGGTAGTGGCAGGGAGTTGCCGCAGCCGGACGGGGAGGTCTGGCGCGACGCAACCCGCACGGGTCGCATTTCGGCCGGCGTCGGCGATGCGTCCGGCGTGTTGGTGGCGCACCCCTTGCGCACCTAGGATGCGGAAAGTGACGGAGACTCTCCGTGAGCCGGTCCTGGGGGGACCGGACTTGCAGGCGGTGCTGCTCAGCAGCAAGATCCAGACCCCACCCGCTCGGCCCGGCGCCGTCAGCCGGCGCGCCCTCATCGACCGCGCGCGCGACAGCGGCGCGCGCGTCGTCTCGGTCACCGCCCCGGCCGGATACGGCAAGTCCACCCTGCTCGCCGAGTGGGCGGCCGGCGATCCGCGAACCGTCGCGTGGGTCTCGCTCGACCGCACCGAGGTGGACCCCGCATCGCTGCTGTCGGTGATCGCCGCGGCATCCGTCTCGTTCTCGCCGGCGGCCGCGTCCGTCATCGCCGACATGCGCGGTGTCGGCACTGCGGCGCTCGGGCGTTCGGCGCCGATGCTGGCCGCAGTCCTCGCGGCAGCACCCGAGAGCTTCGTGCTGTTCGTCGACGACCTCCACTGGGCGGACTCCCCCGATTGCCAGGACGCGATGGAGGTGCTCTTCGCGCACGTGCCCGAGGGATCGCAGATCGTCTTGGCGAGCCGCCGGGAGCCCTCGCTCATCGCGCGCCTGCGCGCAGCCGGAGATGCGGCCGAGATCACCGCCACGGATCTGTCGCTCGATCATGCCGGCGCCCGCGCCATCTTCGAGCACGCCGGCGCCGAGGACGTCGACGACGCGGACCTGCGCTCCATCGTCGAGCGCTGCGAAGGCTGGCCGACGGGGCTGTTCCTGTGCGCGCTGGTCGCGCGATCGGGTGGGGATGCGGCATCCGTCACGGGGGAGGACCGGTTCGTCGCCGACTATCTGTATCGCGAATGCGTCGCCCGACTTCCCGAGGACACGCAGTCGTTCCTGCGCCGCGCGTCCGTGCTCGACCAGCTCTCCGCGGCGTCGTGCAATGCGGTGCTCGGCATCGAGGACTCCCGCGCTCGACTGCGCGAGATCGAGAGCGCCAATCTCTTCCTCATCGGGATGGACCACCACCGCGGGTGGTTCCGCTTCCACCCGCTGTTCCGGGAATTCCTCGTGACCGAGCTCGAGCGGGCGGAGGGCGCGGCCGCGGTGGCCGAGCTGCACCGCCGTGCCGCGGCGTGGCACGAGATCAACGGTGCGCCCGTGCAGGCCGTCGAGCATCTGCTGCAGGCCGGCGAGACCGAGCGTGCCGCCGATCGCATCGCCGAGCTCGGCCTGCCGATGTACCAGGTCGGGCAGGTCTCGACCGTCAAACGGTGGCTCTCCCGACTGGGTGACGACCTCGTCCGCAGCTACCCGTCGCTCGTCGTGTCGATGACGTGGACGGCCATCCTCCTCGGCGACGTGCCGGCGGGGGAGCGGTGGTCGCGCATCCTCGAGGCGTTCGATGTGACCGCCCTTCCCGAGCCGGATCGCGTGCCGTTCGAGTCGGCTCGCGCCATGGTCCGTGCCGCCCTCTGCGAGCACGGGCCCGAGCGGGCCCTGGCCGACGCGGCCTACGGCATGGAGCACGAGCCGGTGACGAGCCCTTGGCGCGATCAGGCCCTGCACCTGTGGGGATCGGCGCACCTGCTGGTCGACGACCTCCAGACGGCGAAGAGCGCGTTCGAAGAGGCGATCGACGTGGCGACGGCCATGGGCAATCCCGACACCGTCATCCTGTGCCGGCCCGAGCTCGCCCTGCTCGAGATCGACGCGGGCCGCTGGGGCAGCGCCCGCGAGCACGCGGAGCGCGGCGTCGAGGCCATCGACGTGAGTCACATGGACGGCTACCCCACCACCACGCTGGCGCTGGCGGTGGCGGCGCGGGTGGCGGTGCACGACGGCGAGCGCGAACAGGGCGCGCGCCTCCTCGCGCGGGGCATGCGCGCGCGCATCGGCTGCACCCGCCTCCTGCCGTCCGTCTCGATCCGCGCGAGGATCCAGCTCGCGAAGGCGCACGTCGCGCTGGGCGACCGCTCCGCGGCGTGGCACCTGGTCCGCGAGATCGACGACCTTCTCCGCAAGCGCCCGGATGTCGGAGCCGTGCTGGCGCACGTGGAGGAGCTGCGGAGCGCCCTCGCCGCTGAGCCGGCGGCGGGCGGCTCGGTGCCGCTCACACCGGCGGAGCTGCGCCTGCTGCCGTACCTGCAGACCCATCTGACCATCGCTGAGATCGGTCAGCGCCTGTTCATCTCACGCAACACGGTGAGCTCGGAGGTCGGGTCGATCTACCGCAAGCTCGCCGTCACCACCCGTGGCGCCGCCGTCGAGCGCGCGAGCGCGCTGGGGCTGCTGGGCGGCTGACGGCGTCGCCGTGCGGGCGCGTCAGAGGAACGGGTCGGGCACGAGGTCGTCGCCGTAGCCGAGCGCTGCAGCGATCCGGGGCGCCGCGGCGACCGCACGAGGAAGCCCGACGACGCCGACCATGCCGTCGAGCACGGCGACCATCTCGTGGAGCGTCACGCCGGCGGCGACCGCTTCGTCGACGGCCGACCGCATGGACGCGGCCGGAGCCGACGACGCGATCAGGGCGCCGATGCGGATCAGAGCGATGGTGCGTCCATCGAGCGCCTCCGACCAGGGCGCCTCCGAGCCGTCCGCGAGGGAGGCGTCGTCGACGCAGAACCGCCGGAGCCGTTCGACATCGTCCACGTGTTCTCCTCCACTGCAGCCCGACAACGTAGAGCCAGTGCACTACGGGGGAGGGCCGCGCGCACCATTCAGATCGCATGATCACTGCGCGGAGCGTCGCGAAGGCTCGCTGATGTGGTCGGGTCGACGCCTTCCGTAGGAGAACTGCGCTTCCACAGGACGTTGGAACGTTGCAACCTCCTGCGGAAGCGCGGTTGACCTGTTGGCAGGCGGGACGGGAGTGGATGCCGCCACCGCCGCGGACGGAGCCGGCAGGAACCGCAGGGTACTTTTGAACCTGGTTCACCAGCCGCGGACACAGGAGGGCGACGATGCCGGACCTCGACTCCGATCACGCGCGCGCGGCTGCGGCGCTCGGCACGATCGCGATCGTCGGCGATGGACGGATGGGGCGATCCCTCGTCGCTGCCCTGCGCAGAGCGGGCGCCGACGTGCGCGGGCCTCTCGGCCGGGCTGCCACGGCTCGCGACGCCGACCTCGTGCTGTTGGCGGTTCCGGATGCCGAGATCGGCGCCGCCGCCCACCACATCGCCCCCGGGCGGCTGGTGGGGCACCTCTCGGGTGCGACGACGCTCGAGCCACTCGCACCGCACGAGGCCCTCGGCATCCATCCCCTCATGACGGTCGCGAGTGAGGACGCCTCGTTCGCGGGCGTGCCGGCGGCCGTCGCGGGGTCATCGCCTCGGGCGCTCGAGGCCGCAGCGGCGCTCACGCAGGCACTCGGCATGACGCCGTTCCCGATCGACGACGCCGACCGTGCGGCGTATCACGCAGCGGCGTCGATCGCCTCGAACTTCCTCCTGACCCTCGAGGGCTTCGCGGAGGAGCTCGCCGCGACGGCAGGCGTTCCCCGGACGGCCTTCGCGCCGCTCGTGCGCGCCACGGTAGAGAACTGGCAGGCGCAGGGGGCGGCATCCGCCCTCACCGGTCCCATCGCACGCGGCGACGACGCGACGGTGGTGCGCCAGCGCGCGGCGGTGGCGGAACGGATGCCGCAGCGCCTCGCCCTCTTCGACGCCCTCGCCGCCGCGACCCGCGATCTCGCCGCGACGCGCACCGCCGCGACTTCGGCCGCGACCCGCGACGTCGCCGCCACCCGCGCATCACGCCCGACCGGCGCGATCGGCGTGCCCCCCACCGCCGCCACCGCTGCCGCCGGGGGCGGCCCGGCGCAGGAGGAGGGCTCGTGGTGATCGTCGTGCGCACCGTCGCCGACCTGAGATCCGCGCTGCGCGATCGGCGCGGCGGCCGCATCGGGCTCGTGCCGACCATGGGCGCCCTCCACGAGGGGCACCTGTCGCTCGTGGGCGCCGCGCGCGGCGACAACGACACGGTCGTGATGTCGATCTTCGTGAATCCGACGCAGTTCAACGAGCAGGCCGACCTCGCCGCCTATCCCCGCGCCGAGGAGAGCGACGTCGCGCTCGCCGCCGAGGCGGGCGTCGACGTGGTCTTCGCCCCCGATGCCGGCGAGATGTATCCCTCCGGCTTCGCCACGACCGTGAGCGTGACCGGCCCTGTGGCCGAGACGCTCGAGGGCGCGCAGCGCGGCCGGGCCCACTTCGACGGCGTCGCGACGGTCGTGACGAAGCTGCTGCTGGCCGCCCTCCCCGACGCCGCCTACTTCGGCGCCAAGGACGCGCAGCAGGTCGCGGTGCTCCGACGCCTGGTCGCAGATCTCGACGTGCCGGTCGAGCTCGTCGTGTGCCCGACGTCCCGCGACGACGACGGCCTGGCGCGTTCCAGCCGCAACGCGCGGCTGTCGCCCGACGAGCGCGCGCGGGCGCTGGCCATTCCCCGCGCACTGCGAGCTGTGACGGATGCCGCGGCCTCCGGCATCCGTGAATCAGGCGCGCTGCGCGACCGGGCGCTGGACGTGCTGGCCGAGGGGATGATCGCACTCGAGTACGTCGCGTTCGTCGACCCCGAGACGTTCGAGCCGGTCTCGCGGTTGGAGCGGCCGACGCTGGTCGCCGTCGCGGCCCGCGTGGGCACGACCCGGCTCATCGACAACGCTGTGATCGACAACGCTGTGATCGACAGCACCGTGATCGACGGAGGAGATGCGTGATGCGCCCGCAGGTGACGCTTCGGCGGCTGGAAGAGATGAAGGCCGGCCACGAGCCCATCGTCATGGTCACGGCCTACGACTACCCGACGGCGCGCGTCGCCGAGCGGGCCGAGGTCGACATGGTGCTCGTCGGCGACTCCGGCGCGCAGGTGGTGCTGGGCTACGGCTCGACCGTCGCGGTCTCGGTCGACGAGATGCTCGTGCTCGCCCGTGCCGTCCGCCGCGGCGTGCAGTCGGCGTTCGTCGTCTGCGACCTGCCGTTCGGCTCGACCGAGGTGTCGGACGAGCAGGCCGTCGAGACCGCGGTGCGGTTCGTCCGCGAGGCGGGCGCCGACGCCGTGAAGCTCGAGGGCGGCGGCGAGACGCGACTGAGCCGCATCCGCGCGATCGCGGGGGCCGGCATCGCCGTCGTCGCGCACGTGGGCCTGACGCCGCAGACCGCGGTCGCACTCGGCGGCATGCGCGCGCAGGGCCGCACGGCCGACTCCGCCGCGCGGTTCGCGCGCGAGGCCGTCGCGGTGCAGGAGGCCGGCGCCAGCGTGCTCGTCATCGAGGCGGTGCCGGCCGAGGTCGTCGACGTCGTGCTGCCGGCGCTCGACATTCCCGTGATCGGCATCGGCGCCGGTCGGGCCGACGGCCAGGTGCTGGTGATGCACGACCTCCTCGGCATCACCGAGGGCAGGACGGCGGCCTTCGTCAAGCGCTTCGCGGCCGTGGGCGACGAGATGGTCGGCGGCGTCGCGGCGTACGCGGCGGAGGTCCGCAGCGGCGCATTCCCCGGTGCCGAGCACGCCTACAGCGCGAACGAGGCCGCGGTCACGGCAGCCCGCGAAGCGCTCCCGCAGCACGGCGGCTGAGCGGCCGCCGAGCCGACCGGGACTCGATCGCAGGCGACCTCGCCCCTACGCGATCCGAGCGAGATCGGGGGAGGTGACCTCGTCCGAGAGCTCGCCGGTGCGGACGAATCGCTCGACTTCGGCGACCACGTGGTGTCCGATGCGCCGCAGCTCGTTGCCGATCGACCCCGCGATGTGCGGCGTGAGCGTCGCGCCCGGAAGGGAGAAGAGCGGATGCCCCGGGGGGAGCGGCTCCGGATCCGTCACGTCGAGCACGGCTCGAAGCCGGTCGGCGCGGAGCTCGTCGACGAGGGCGTCGGTGTCGACGAGCGAGCCGCGCGCCGTGTTGATGAGGGTGGCTCCGTCGGCCATCAGGGCGAGCTCGTCCCGCCCGATCATGCGATAGGTCTCGGGCAGTGCCGGGGCGTGGATCGTGACGACTTGTGAGCGCGTGAGGAGCTCCGGCAGCGTGACGAGCTCGGCACCGAGCCCGGCGGCCTCGACGCCGGACAGCGACGGATCGACGAGCAGGCATTCGATGTCGAACGGCTGGAGCAGGTCCAGCACCCGCCTGCCGATCCTCGATGCCCCGATCACCCCCACGGTGATGTCGAACGCGCCGATGTCGCCGCGCGGTCGAGCAGCGAGCATGTCCTGAGTCCGCTGGAAGTCGTATGCCGAGCGGAGCACGTCACTCGCGCTGAGCAGGATGGTCGCGAGGGTGTACTCCGCGACGGGCACGGCGTTCGCGCCTGCGGCGCTCGAGACGCGGATGCCGCGTTCCCACACGGCGGGGGTCACGAGGCGCTTCACCGATCCCGCGGCGTGGACCACCGCCCGCAGGCGCGGCCAGTGCGTGAGCATCGTCTCGTCCAGCCGGGGAGCGCCCCAGCCGGTGATGAGGATCTCGGTGTCGGCGGTCGACGCCGGGACGGAGAGCAGATCGGGAGTCAGCACGGACTCGTGCACGGCGACGATGCGGTCGAGATCGCGGCGCGCGCGAATGCCGAAGAGGTCTGCCGCGAGCTGGGGCGACTCCATCGCGAGCAGCGCCTTCGGGCGCGCCTCCGGGTTCACGCACGCACCCCGTCGGCCGGTACGACGTCGACGGCGCCGTCGCTCCAGCGCACCGTGATGCGACCCGCCGCCACGTCGATCTGTGGCGGCGTCTCCAGATCGAGGGTGCTCATCGTCCCGAGCGCCACGAGTGCTGCGACGACCTCGCCTTCGGCGGCGGGCACGGTGCCCCGGGCCCAGGGCGTGACCGAGCCCGCCCCGAACGGGTCGCCGCCGGTCCGGTGGGTGAGGCCCTGCCGCTCGAGGCCCCGTACGCCGATGACCGCCGACGCCACGCCGTCGTCCCGGATCGCCGTGGAAGCATCCGGCGCCTGCCATCGCCCGTCGTGCACCGGCAGCGCCCAGCCGCCGATGCGGAACGACCAGGGTCCTTCGGCTTCGGGCCACACCGCGTCGAGGTCGTCGATCGCCGTCGGCTGGGGGTCCGACGCCACGGCGTTCCACCATGCCAGCCTGAGCTCCCGGACGCCGTGCACGACGGACGCGACGGTGACACGCGGACCGCGTCGCAGGGCTGCCCACCCCGCCACGTCGGCGACCGCACCGGCCGTGGCGGCGCCCGCACCCGCGGTGGCGGGGGTGTCCAGCCAGTGCACCCGCGAGCGCGAGACCGCGACGCGGTCGCCCAGGTGCACCCGCTGGATGCGGTCGCGGTGGGAGGGCGACCCGGCGGCGTCGAGGAGTGCGACGTGGGATTCGAGCGGCTCGGCGATGCCTTCCAGCGAGAGGTCGGGAGAGGTCGCCGTCGAGTAGCCCAGCCGGTGGTAGAGGGGGTTGTCGGCGCGAACTCCGCCCCCGGGGCCACGGAACCCGTCGGAGCCGTGGTTGAGCACGCGCGCGATCCCATCGGCCTCCGAGCGGACCACCAGCCAGCCGGGCGCCGTGAAGGAGCGAAGGCGCACCGACTCGGTGGAAGCCGGAGCCTCTGGCGCGGCCGACCACTCGGGGTGCCGTTCCGGCAGGAGGAGGCCCATCATCCCCTTGCTCGCCCAGTACGTCGACGACGAGCCCGTGTACGCCTGGCGCAGCGGCCGGAACTCCCGGTGCCAGCCGATCGAGAGCAACCCGCGCTCGTCGATGGCGCCGCCTTCCACGAAGTGGTCGAGAACCGCGTCGGCGAGGGCCCGGGTGGTGCCCGTCGGCAGCGGCGTCTCTCCGGCGATCGTGCCGGCCCAGAACGGGGCGAGCGTCGCGAACCGGTAGGTCAGGGAACGGCCCTGGAAGAGGGGCGCCCCGGCCCCTCCGACGAGGTCTCGCGCCTGGTCGAGGAACGCGCGCAGGCGCTCGCGGTGGACCTGGGGCAGGTCCGCACCGAGGATGCGCGCCTGGAAGAGCGGGTACACGTGCCACGCCCAGCCCGCGTAGTGGTCGAAGTTCTGCTGGGAGCCGTCTGGTCCGGCGCCGTCGGAGTACCAGCCGTCGCCGCGGTACAGGGATTCCTGGATCTCGGTGTTGCGATCCAGATCGTCCTGGCGCCATGGTCCTCCCACCGACTGCAGGAAGGTCTCGATGACGGTCTGGAACCACGTCCAGTTGTTCGTGTAGCCGCTGGTGCCCACGACGCCGGCCAGCCAGTCCACCGTGCGCTCCTGCACCGCCGGATCCAGCTGCTCCCACAGCCACGGCCGCGTCTCCGAGAGAAGGATCGCGACGGACGCCGCCTCGGGCACCGCCTGCCGCCGCTCCGCGATGGTCGGCCAGCGCTCCGCGTGCGACGGGTCGGTTCCGGCCGCCAGACCGCGGGCGTAGCGCTCGATCAGGTGCGCGGGGTCGTCGCCGTCCGCGCCGCGGATGCGGAAGGCGGCCAGCAGGCCGGTGCGAGCGAACCCCTCGAGCCCGTCGCTCCAGCGCCCGGAGGCGCTGGCCGGACCGGGAAGCACGATGAGCGAGCCGCTCGGGGACGCGTACGGGGCGACGCTCTCGAGCAGTCGGTCCGCGAGAGCCTCCCAGCGACCTCGCCCTGTCGTCGTCGCCACTTCGGGTTCCCCGTACGTCATCGTCACCCGTCGATCGTGCATTACGCTCCTGTAGCCATCGGCCCTTTCGGACAATTCCGATCAGCATCGGCCAAGTCGAACAGACTGCGACGGACGGACTTCGCACCATGACGGGACACAACTCGCTGCCGAGGACACGCCACGAGCATCTGCTGCGGCAGGTGGCTCTGCACGGCAGCGTGAGCGCTGCCGACGTCGCCGCAGAGCTCGGCGTCTCACAGGTCACGGTGCGTCGCGACATCGTGGAGCTGGAGAAGTCGGGCAAGCTCGCCCGCGTCCACGGCGGGGCGATCGCCGTCGGCGCCCCGGCGATCCCGCAGGCCGCTCGCACGAATGTCGGCGTGGTGGTCCCTGGTTCCGTCAGTCACTATCCCCAGATCGTGCGCGGAATGGATGCCGCGTCCCACGGCGTCCGGACGCGCGTGGTGCTTGCCACGTCGCAGTACCGGGAGGATCTCGAGCAACGGCAGGTCGAGCGACTGATCGAGATCGGCGTCGTCGGTATCGTCTTCGCGCCGACCATGCGCAATCGCACCGAGGCCGAGCTGGCGGAGTGGGTGAGCGCCATTCCCGTGCCGGTCGTGTTCCTGGAGCGGCGGCTGGAATCCACCTCCCTCGCCGTCTACGACAGCGCCCGCACCGACCACGAGCGCGGCGCCGAGCTGGCCGTGGAGCACCTCGCGCGGCTGGGTCACGCGGCGGTGGGCCTGGCACTCTTCGATCGCACGCCCACCGCACCGCTGGTGCGCGAGGGATATCGCGCCGCCGTGGCGCGGCTCGGGCTCGACGAGGCGCCCTCAGTGGCCCTGCCCAAGGGAGAGGGCGACGGCGATCCGCTCGACGCCGCGCTCGTGGCGTTCCTCGAGGCCTGTCGCACGGCGGGGACGACAGCGGCGCTCGTGCACACCGACGTCCACGCCGCCCGGCTGGTGGAGCTGGCGATGGATCGCGGCATCGGGGTGCCCGACGACCTCGCCGTCGTCGCCTTCGACGATGACACCGCGGGACTCGCGATGGTTCCCCTCACCAGCGTGACGCCGCCGGGACGCGATCTCGGCCACGAGGCGATGCGGATCCTGACCGAGCGGATCGCGGCACCCGACAGGGCCGCGAGTGCCGCCCGGCACATCACGATGCTGCCGCGCCTGACCGTGCGCGAATCGTGCGGAGCGAGTGTCTGATCGGTTTTGTCCGCTTGGGCACGACCGGTCGCCACGCCGACCTACATTGTCTCTGCACAGCCCCCGGTGCACGTCCCCGGGTGGCCGACGAGAGGCAACGAGCAAGGAGGCTCCGATGACAACCCGAGCAATCACCAGTGCCGCCAGGTCCACGGCACGGCGAGGCGCGCTCACCGCGGGGGCCCTCCTCGCGGTCGGCAGCCTCGCGATCCTCACCGGGTGCTCCGGCGGAGGCGCCGAGCCGGCGGCTTCGGCGGATCCGGACGAGAAGGTCACCCTCAACTTCGCATGGTGGGGTGACGCGAGCCGCGCGGAGCGGTACGAGGCAGCGATCGACCTCTTCGAGGAGCAGAACCCCAACATCACCATCCAGACCAGCTTCGCGAGCTTCGGCGACTACTGGACGGCGCGCAACACCGAGGCTGCGAGCCGCACCCTTCCCGATGTGTTCCAGATGGACCTCGCCTATCTCGCCGAGTACGGCGGGTTCGGCCATGTGCTGCCCCTCGACGAGTATCTCGGCGACACCATCGCGACCGACGCCATCGAGCCGTCGCTCGTCGAGGCGGGCGCGGTCGACGACCAGATCTTCGGCCTCGCATCCTCGAGCAGCACTCTCGCGACGCTTTTCAACGGCCCACTGCTCGAGCAGCTGGGCGTGGAGGTGCCCGAGGGGCCGCTGACGTGGGACGAGTACGACGACCTCCTGGCGGAGGTATCCGCCGCCGGCGCCTCGGGCGACCCGGTGGTGTACGGGTCGCTGGACTACACCCAGTACTTCTGGCTGTTCCAGATCTGGCTCGGACAGCAGGGTCTGTCGTTCATCGAAGACGGCGAGCTCGGCTTCGAGCAGGCCGACCTGGCCGATTGGTGGTCGCGCAGCGCCACGATCCAGGACTCGGGCGGCGCGATGCCGGCCGAGCGGCAGGCGCAGTTCGAGGGCGTCGACGCACTGGGTGCCGCCGAGATCGCGAGCGACATCAGCTGGGCGAACTTCCTTCCCCGCTTCAGCGAGGGCCCGGCGGCGCCGGAGCTGTCGCTCGCGATGCCGCCGTACGACGACGAGGACAACACGGGCATGTTCCTCAAGCCGGGCCTCATGCTGTCCATCGGCACCAACAGCGAGCATCCTGCACAGGCGGCCGCTTTCATCGACTTCCTGGTGAACGATCCCGATGTCGGCGCGATCTTCGGCATGTCGCGTGGCGTGCCGGCCTCAGCCACGGCGGCCGAGGGCATCGAGGCGAGCGGGCTGGACGAGCAGATCCTCGCGTACCAGGAGTCGGTGGCCGACAAGCTCGACGGTCAGGCGCCGCCCGCCGTTCAAGGGCTGGGCACTCTCGAGCAGACATTCGTGACGATCAGCCAGGACGTCGCCTACGGGGCGGCGACGCCCGCCGAAGCGGCTGAGCGCTGGTTCGCCGAGGCCGACAACGCACTGAAGTGACCGCGACGCTGGCGGCGTGCAGGGATGCACGCCGCCTGCGCCACCCGGGAGAGGCAACGTCATGACCGTCGACACACTCGCTCCACAGGCACCGCCGGAACAGCTGACACCCCCTCCGGCGCAACGCCGGCACCGACGCCGGTGGGCGGACATCCGCGCAGGATACGTCTTCCTCGCGCCCTGGCTCATCGGGTTCCTGCTGCTGACGGCGGGGCCGATGGTGGCGTCGCTGTACCTCGCCTTCACCGACTACAACCTGTTCAGCCCGCCCCAGTGGGTCGGCTTCGACAACTTCGTGCGGCTGTGGAGCGACCCCGACTACCTTCAGGCCTGGAAGGTCACTGCCGTCTACGTGCTCGTCGGCACGCCGCTCAAGCTCGCGGCTGCGCTCGGAGTCGCCCTGATCCTGAACGCGGCGTTCCGCGGCAGCGGCTTCTACCGGTCCGCGTTCTACCTTCCCTCGCTGGTGGGGGCATCCGTGTCGATCGCCGTCGTGTGGAAGGCCATGTTCATCGACGACGGGCCGGTCGACAGCATCCAGCAGTTCTTCGGATTCCCGGCCGGCGGGTGGGTCGGCGATCCTGACAAGACCATGCCGATGCTCATCCTGCTGGCCGTGTGGCAGTTCGGTGCGCCCATGGTGATCTTCCTCGCCGGACTCAAGCAGGTGCCCCATGAGCTCTATGAGGCCGCGTCGGTCGACGGGGCTGGACCGATCCGGAAGTTCGGGGCCATCACCATCCCGATGCTCTCGCCCGTCATCTTCTTCAACCTGCTGCTCGAGACGATCAACGCCTTCCAGGTGTTCGCCTCCGCCTTCATCATCTCGGGCGGAACGGGCGGTCCGGCCCGCTCGACGCTCTTCTACACCCTGTACCTCTACTTCCGCGGATTCCGCGATTTCCAGATGGGGTACGCATCGGCCATGGCCTGGGTCCTGGTGCTCGTGATCGCCTTCATCACGGTGATCTTCTTCCGCAGCTCCAAGCTCTGGGTCCACTACGCAGGAGATGAAGGACGATGAGCGCGACGCAGCTGCTCGTGACCGCCGATCGCGGCCGCCGCCGCTCCCGTGACCGCCGCCGGTGGACGCTCAAGGAGCTGGTGTTCCACGTCGTCGTGCTGGCGATCCTCGTCGTCATCCTGTACCCCGTGGCCTGGATGCTGCTGTCGACCTTCAAACCTTCGTCCCAGATCGTCGGCAACGCCGAGCTCCTGCCGCGCGAGGTCACGACGGAGAACTACGAGACAGCCCTCGGCGGGATCGGCGGCGTCTCGTTCTGGACCTTCTTCCAGAACTCGACGATCCTCGCCGTGCTGTCGGTGATCGGGGTCGTCCTGTCCTCCGCGCTGGCGGCGTACGCCTTCGCGCGGATCGACTTCCCGGGCCGCACGGCGTACTTCGGGATCATGATCGGCACGCTGCTCCTGCCGTTCCACGTCGTGATCATCCCGCAGTACATCATGTTCAACGCGTTCGGCATGGTGAACACGTTCACACCGCTCCTGCTCGGGAAGTTCCTCGCGACGGAGGCGTTCTTCGTCTTCCTCATGGTGCAGTTCATGAGGGGCCTCCCGCGCGAGCTCGACGAGGCGGCGCGCATCGACGGCGCCGGCCACTACCGCACCTTCTGGTCGATCATGCTGCCGCTGCTGAAGCCGGCGCTCGTGACGAGCGCGATCTTCACCTTCATCTGGACGTGGAACGACTTCTTCGGCCCGCTGCTGTATCTGAAGGACCCGGATCTCTACACGCTTCCGATCGCGCTGCGGCTCTTCGTCGATCAGAGCTCGTCCGCCGACTACGGCGGGCAGATGGCGATGGCGGTCCTGGCCCTGATCCCGGTCTTCCTGTTCTTCCTCATCTTCCAGCGCTATCTCGTCGACGGGGTCGCCACGCAGGGGCTGAAGGGCTGAGCCCGATGACCACCACCAGAACGGTCCCGGCCCCGGCCGGGCGTCGGACGGCGCCCGCCGGGGCGCGGCGCATCGCCCGGGCGATGTCGGGCCGCGGCCTCGCCCTCTTCTCCGAGACGATCGTCGTCAGCCTGGCGGTCGCGGTGCTCGCGATCCCCGCCGTCACGGCGCTCCCCGCCCTGGCCGCCGGTGCGGCGCACTTCCGGCGCCACGTCGAAGGGGAGGCGGACTCGCTGGCCGAGCTCGGACGCGACTTCCTCCGGGCGCTCCGGCGTGGCTGGCTGTGGGGTCTCGTCGCGGCAGCCGGGTTCGCGGCGATCTCGGTGACGCTCACCAGCCCGATGATCTCGGCGATGCCGGGTGGCGAGGCGTTCCGCTGGGCGTCGGGTCTGCTCGGTGCGGGCGGTGCGGTCGTCCTTCTGCGGGCAACGGCACGCTGGACGCCGTCCTCCTCGTGGAGCGCACTCATCCGCGACGCCGCCGGCGAGTCCGCGCGCGACTTCACCGGCTCGGCGCTGCTGCTGCTCGCTCTCGCGCTCACGGGGGTCGTCGTCTGGATGTTCGCGCCGCTCGTCGTGCTCGTGCCCGGAATGCTCGTCCTCGCGGCCCGTGCGGTCGTCGCCCGTTCCCACTGACGACCGGCCGGCGCCGGCGGCAGCTGAAGTGCCTCTCGGGGATGTCGCGCGCTCAGCCGACGTTGTCCCCATCGTCCGGCCGTCGCCGCATGGGGGACCGGGATGCCGCATCCGCCGGCGGGCGAGGATCGGCCGCGCGCCCGCTCGCCGTGCTGTCGTGACCGGTTTTGTCCGATTGATCAGCACAGCCGACGTGCGCGCTTAGTTTCGGTGTCGGTCGGGGCCAGCGACGGCTCCGCGGATTCATCGAGGAGTCATCGCCATGGACATCAGTCGTCGAACACTGCTGCAGTCGACGGTCGCCGCAGGGGTCGCCGCGGCATTCGCAACGGGATCGCCGGCCGCCGCCGGCGCCGCACCCGTCGTGCGCGGCGCGTTCGGTCAGCCCGTCGCTCAGGCGCTCACCGGACACGGCCCGATCCCGCTCCGCTGGCTGGAGGGCGGAACGCCCGCCCAGCTCGTGGCGGGCACGACGTGGGGCGTGCCGTGGCCGCGCGGCGCGCTCAGCCCGGATCAGGCCTTCGCCCTGGTCTCCCAGACCGGCGAGTCCGTGCCCGTCCAGAGCTGGCCGACGGGCTGGTGGCCCGACGGGTCGGTGAAGTGGACCGCTCACGCGGTCAGCGGTGCCTCCGGCCGTGCCTCCGGCTACACCCTGCAGCCGGGCACGCCCGCGGCGCCGGCATCCGCGATCTCGGTCGACGAGAACCCGGGCCGGGTGATCGTGGACACGGGCGTCGTGCGCGTCGAGTTCCCGAAGAAGGGGCCGAACCTCATTTCGGCGATCCGCCGTGGTGACACGGTCATCGCTCAGGACGGGCGTCTGGTGGCCTCCCGCCAGGACAGCCCCGACACCGACGGTGCGGAGAAGATCGCCCGCGAGTGGTTCAAGAGCGAGGTGTCCGAGGTCAAGGTCGAGCAGTCGGGCCCGGTGCGGGCGGTGGTGCGGGTCACCGGCAGCCACCGCAAGGGGAACCGCAGCTGGCTGCCGTTCGACGTCCGCTTCTATCTCTACGCGGGGTCGGACGGGGTCCGCGTCGTGCACAGCTTCGTCTTCGACGGCGACGAGAACGCCGACTTCATCACCGGCCTCGGCTTCCGCTTCTCGGTGCCGCTGGCGGCGCAGCTTCACGATCGGCACATCCGGTTCGCGGGCGAAGGCGCCGGTGTCCTCGGCGAGGCGGTCCGTGGCATCACCGGCCTTCGGCGGGACCCGGGCGCAGCCGCGCGGGACGCGCAGATCGCCGGCACGTGGACGCCGGATCCGGCGACCTGGGACCAGCGCGTCACGTCGCGACTGCAGTGGATCCCCGCCTGGGGCGACTACAGCCTCAGCCAGCTGACGGCGCACGGCTTCGAGATCCGCAAGCGCACCTCGGCGGGGCACTCCTGGATCCGCGTCGACTCCGGGAAGCGGGCCCGCGGCCTCGCGTATGTCGGCAGTCCCGCCGGCGGCCTGGCGTTCGGCATGCGCAACTTCTGGCAGCTCCACCCCACGGAGCTCGAGATCTCGGGCGCGGGCACCGACCTCGCGACGGCGACGACCTGGATGTGGTCGCCGAAGGCGGACGCGATGGACCTGCGGTTCTACCACGACGGCATGGGGCAGGACACGTATCCCGAGCAGCTCGACGCCCTCGAGATCACGTACGAGGACTACGAACCCGGCTTCGGATCGCCGTACGGCACAGCGCGCACGAGCGAGTTGAGCTTCTGGGCGCTGGGCGCGACCCCGACGGCCGCCGACTTCACGGCGCTCGCCGACGCCAACGCCACGCCGCCGCTGCTGGTGAGCTCTCCCGAGCACAACCACTCCGCGGGCGTGTTCGGTGCCTGGGCCCCGGTCGACCGGTCGAACCTCGCGAAGATCGCGGTCGAGGACAAGCTCGCCTTCATGCATCAGCACTACGTCCAGCAGGTCGACCAGCGCTCCTGGTACGGGTTCTGGGACTACGGCGACGTCATCCACGAGTACGACCGCGACCGGCACGTCTGGCGGTACGACATCGGCGGGTACGCCTGGGACAACTCCGAGCTGAGCACCGACATGTGGCTCTGGTACCACTACCTGCGGACGGGGGATGCGACGGCGTTCCGCTTCGCCGAGGCGATGACCCGGCACACCGGCGAAGTCGACGTGTACCACCTCGGCAAGTACCGCGACCTCGGCACCCGGCACGGCATCATGCACTGGGGAGACAGCGCGAAGCAGCAGCGGATCAGCAACGCCGGTTACCGCCGCTTCTACTACTTCCTCACCGCCGACGAGCGCGTCGGCGACCTCATGCGCGACCTCGTGGACGCCGACAAGACCTTCATGGTGCTCGACCCCACCCGGAAGATCCGCACGGACGTGTACGACCCGCAGCCCGACGCCCTCGCGGTGGGCACCACGACCGACTGGGGTGCTCTCGCGCTGGCGTGGCTCGCGGAATGGGAGCGCAACGGCGACCCGGTCGCGCAGACGAAGCTGATCAACGGGGCGAAGACGATCGCGGCCCTTCCGAACGGGTGGGCCCAGGGTGGCAGCATCCGGTACGACCTGGCCGACGGCACGTTCACCGGACCGAGCGAGCAGAGCGTCTCGGTGGGCTCGCTCGGCTCGGTCTTCGGTCTGATCGAGCTCATGACCGAGCTCATCGAGCTGATCGACGACCCGGAGGTGACCGAGCAGTGGGTGACCTTCTGCCGCCTCTACAACGGCACGTCCGCGGAGCAGCGCGAGGCCACCGGCGCCTCGTGGGGGAGTCAGAACCTGCGCCAGGCGTATTCGCGGGCGACGGCGTATGCGGCGCACCAGCTCGGCGACGTCACGCTCGCCCAGCGCGCGTGGCGCGAGTTCCGCACCGGGCACGCCGGCTACCCCGAGAGCCTGGCGTTCACGGCGACGCACATCGACGGGCCCGCCGTGCTCAACCCGGTCGACGAGGCGCCGTTCAGCACCAACGCCAGCGCCCAGTACGGCCTGGCGGCGATCCAGAACCTCGCCCTCGTCGGCGACCACATCTGAGGGGGAGCGACCATGCTCGCGAACATCAGCGGAATGCATCTGATCCTGCTGCTCGTCGTCATCCTGCTGATCTTCGGGGCGGCGCGGCTTCCGGCGCTCGCCAAGGGCGTCGGTCAGTCGGTGCGCATCTTGAAGACCGAGACGAAGGAAGTGACCGACTCGTCGTCGGACGAGACCGCTCGCCGGGAGGGGTGACGGTGGGGGGACGGATGCCGCGGGCCGCGGCATCCTGGATCCCCATCCCCGACTCGCGAGAGGGCAGGTCTCCCCACGCAACCTGTGCGGAGATTTGCCCTCTCGGTGTTCCTTCAACCCTCGGCTTGGGATTGTCGAAGCGCATAACTTCCGGATGGAGGTTTCTGCTACTCTGACTGCGGGCAGAAATCGGATGCCCCGCTTCGCGTACGAAAGGAAGGTCGACGTGGCCCTGCCAGAAGCCTCGGTTCAGCTCTACACACTCGCTGCGGAGTTCACCGCAGACATGAAGGGATCGCTCGACAAGCTCGCCGCGATCGGACTGCGCAACGTCGAGGCGTTCGACTTCGTGCGTCGCCCCGACGAGATCCGGGCCGCGCTCGACGCCTCCGGACTCGTCTCGCCCACGGGCCACGCGCCGCTGCTCTCGGATGAGCTCTGGACGCCCGACGGCTCGATCCCCACGCCCGCCCCCGAGGTCGTCTTCGAGGCAGCCGCGAAGGTCGGCCTGAAGACCGTCATCGACCCGTTCGTCACGCCCGAGCGCTGGTTCACGCTCGAGGGCGTCACCGACATCGCCGACCGCCTGAACGCTCTCGCCGACACCGCGGCCGGGTTCGGCCTGCAGGTCGGCTACCACAACCACGCTCAGGAGTTCGTGGCGGACTTCGACGGCCAGACCGCGTACGAGCGCTTCGTCTCGCTCACGGACGAGCGCGTCGCGCTCGAGCTCGACCTGTACTGGGCGCTCGTCGGCGGACAGGATGTCGTCGGGCTCGTCTCGCGCCTGGGCGACCGCCTCGTGGCGGTGCACGTCAAGGACGGCATCGCGCCCGAGACCAACCCGTTCGCTCCCGGTGCCGAGTCGTTCGGCTCCCAGACTCTCGACCAGCGTCACGCCGGCACCGGCGACGTGCCCCTCGCGGACGCCCTGCGCGCGGCATCCGCTCTCCAGTACGCCGTGATCGAGTACGACAACGCTCCGGGCGACGTCTTCGCCGACATCGCGGCCAGCTACTCGTTCCTCATCGAAGGCGGTTTCGCCCGATGAGCGCGGTGGGAGTAGGCATCATCGGCGTCGGTGTCATCAGCGACACCTACCTCGCCAACCTGTCGTCGTTCCCCGACGTCGAGGTGCTGATCGTCGGCGACCTGCTGCTCGACCGCGCAGAGGCGCAGGCCGAGAAGTACGGCGTGCCGGCCTTCGGCTCCGCCGAGGACGTCCTCGCCCACCCAGGCGTCGACCTCGTCGTGAACCTCACCATCCCCGCCGTCCACGTCGAGGTCTCGCGCGCGGCGATCGCCGCGGGCAAGCACGTGTGGACCGAGAAGCCGCTGGGCCTGGACCGCGAGGGCGCCGCCGAGCTGCTCCGCGAGGCCGAGGCGGCAGGACTGCGCGTCGGCTCTGCCCCCGACACGCTGCTCGGCCCGGGGTTCCAGGCTGCGCGACGCGCGATCGAGAGCGGCCTGATCGGCCGTCCGCTGTTCGCGCTCACGACGTTCCAGACGCAGGGACCCGACCTGTGGCACCCGAGCCCGGCGTTCCTGTTCGCCAACGGCGCGGGACCGCTGCTCGACATGGGGCCGTACTACTTCTCGGCGCTCGTGAGCCTGCTCGGCCCCGTCGACCGCGTCGCGGCCGTCGGCACGAAGGCGCTCGAAGAGCGGCAGATCCACACCGGCCCGAACGCGGGGACGACCTTCCCGGTCGAGGTGCCGTCGACGATCCAGATCGTCACGGCGTTCGAGCAGGGCGCGCAGGCGCAGAGCCTGCTGAGCTTCGACTCCGCGCTCGAGCGTCACGGCATCGTCGAGATCCACGGCACCGAGGGCACCATCGTGATCCCCGACCCGAACCAGTTCACGGGCCGCATCGCGTACGTCAAGCCGCTCGGCGTCATCCGCGACGGCATGTCGTTCGAGCAGGAGTGGGTCGAGATCGCGCACGAGGATGTCCAGGTGGGCCGTGGCCTCGGCGCGCTCGACATGGTGCGTGCGATCGCCGAAGGGCGCCCGCACGTGGCCTCCGGTGAACTCGGCTACCACGTGCTCGACATCCTCCTCTCGGCCCAGGAGGCGGCCGCCACCGGCACGACTGTCGTCGTCGAGAGCACCGTCGCGCCGGTGCCGCTTCTGCCCGAGGGCTTCGATCCCTTCGTCGCGACGCTCTGAGCACCGCTTCACCTGGACCGCGGGTCCGTCGGTCATCGCGCCGACGGGCCCGCGGTCTCGCTGTGTCGGCTGCCGAAGCCTCAGCGAGGCGAGCTGCCGGGGGCTCGGCGCGCCGATCTGCCGGGCGTCAGCCCGGGCGAGCTGCCGGGGCGTCAGTGCGAGGAGCTGCCGCGCAGCAGGCGGTCGAGCATCTCCAGCGCGGCCTCGTGATCGACCGTCGCGTCGAGCAGCCACTGGGTCTGCAGGCCGTCGGAGGCGGCGATCACGAGCGCGGCGACGAGCGTCGGGTCGAGATCCGCGCGCAGATGACCGGACGCCTGCAGCCGGCGCACCTGCTCGGCCATGTCGTGGCGCAGCCGGGCGAAGCGCTCGGTCGCGAAGGCCTGGGCGGCAGGATGGTTGTCTTCGAGCGCCATCGCGACCAGCGTCGAGTACAGCTGTACGAGACCGGGGATCGAGCGGTTCTCCTCGGCCGACACCCGCATCGCCATCGCGGGGCTCGAGTCGGGCGGTGCCGGCTGCTTCGTGGTGTTCGCCGTGCGCTCGGACTCGCGATAGACCGCCACCAGCAGTTCCTCGAGCGATCCGAAGTAGTGGGTGAGCGCCGCATGGGTCACCCCGACCTCCTGGGCGATCGCGCGCAGGCTCGTCTTCTGCGAGCCGCGCCGCGCGAACACCTCGATCGCCTTGTCGAGGATCTCCTGGCGTCGCGCAATGCCCTTCGCGTAGCGACCCCGGCTGCGGGGTGCGTCCTCGGGCGTCGCGGTCATATGCCGATGATACCGGGGACGATCGCCAAAAACCTCCGCGTGGAACTTCTCGGTTCCGGCCGATGCGCCAGAGGTCAGGCGGCCCCGGCGGGCTCAGATGGCTGAGCTGACGGGTCCCGCGTCACCGATGCGGTGGATGCGTCGCGAGAGGATGGAGAGGAGAGGAGGACGGATGCCGCACCACAGCGCCGGCCGCAGGTTCGCCGCCGAAGCCGCCCACGCGCTCTCGACCCTGTTCCGCCTCGCCCCGGCACCGGGCCCCCGCTGGGCCATCGGACTGCGGGCCGCGATCGCGATGGCCACGCCCATCGCCGTCATGTCGCTCGCCGGGCGCTCTGACCTCGGATTCCAGGCGGCCACCGGCGCGTTCGTCGCCCTCTATGCGACGCATCTGCCCGTGACCGAGCGCCTGCGTGTGCTGCCGTTCGTGGCCGGCGCACTGCTGGCCGCGGCGCTGCTGGGCGCGCTCGCCGGCCCGTCGGCGGTGGCCACCCTCGTCGGACTCGCGGTCGTCTCGATCGCCGCCGCGGCCGCCATGTTCGGATTCCGCGTGGGGCCGCCCGGGCCGCTCTTCGTCGTGCTCGTGTTCGGCCTGTCTGCGCACATCGTGGCGTCGGGGGCGGATGCCGCCACCTACGTCGCGGCGGTGGGCTGCGGCATCCTGTTCGCCGCCGTCGTGTCATTCACGCCGCTGTTGATGCCGAGCCGGCGACGCCTGCCCGCCCGCCCGCTGCGGCAGGTGCTGCCCGGTCCGGCGTGGCCGCCGGGTGAGCGGGTGCTGCTGATCCGCGTGGCGACCGTGACGGTGGTCGGGATCGCGCTGGGTCTCGTGCTCGATCCCGACCGCGCGTACTGGATCGTCGGCGCCGCGGTGGCCGTGGTGGGGGTCGCCGCCGATCGTCGCGCCGCCTTCACGCGAGGACTGCACCGCATGATCGGCACGATCGTGGGCGCCGGGGTGTACCTGCTCCTGGCACCGCTGCCGTTGCCGGCGCTGTGGCTGGCGCTCGTGCTCGCGGCGCTGCAGTTCACCATCGAGCTGTTCGTGGTGCGCAATTACGCGCTGGCGCTGGTGTTCATCACGCCGCTCGTGCTCCTGCTCACCGGCGCGGCGACCGGTGCGGTCGACACCGTCGCCGTGGCCGCTGAGCGGGTCATCGACACACTCGCCGGCGCGGCGCTCGGCGCGCTCAGCGGCGTGCTGCACCCCCGCGACGACACCGGGGACGACGCCCCTCACGCAGTCGCCAGAGGATAGCGACGGCGCAGCAGCACGCGCTGCACCAGAGTCCACGCGACGGTGGTAGCGAGGTAGATCGCCGCGGCGAGCGGCACGAACAGCGCGACCACGGCGGTGGTGAACTGCAGCGCGCCGGCCAGCCGCGCCATGCCCGCTCCGGCCAGGGGGGAGCCGGTGGGTGAGTCGTCCACCACCGGGCGGAAGGCGCGGCGCGTGATCTCGGCGACCACCACGACGATCGCGACGACCACCGCGAACACCCCGAAGGTCGCCGCCGTCGCGGTCCCGGCGGCGACCGAGGCGAACAGGCTCGTCCCGAGCGGCACGCCGAAGAGCTGCTCGGTCAGCAGGGCGTTGGCGTGTCCGGCGATCGTCGGGTGCAGGAACAGCGTGTACACGATCGCGACGACCGGTGCCTGCGCGAGCATGGGCAGACACCCGGCCAGGGGCGAGCTGTTCTCGTCGGCGTAGAGCTTCATCGTCTCGCGCTGCAGTCGTTCGGGGTTGCCCTTGTGGCGCCGCTGCAGCTCCCTGAGCTTCGGCGCCAGGCGGCTGCGGGTCTGCTCGGCCTTCGCCTGGGCGACACCGGCGGGCAGCAGCACCGCCCGCACCAGCAGGGTGATCAGGAGGACGGATGCTGCAGCCGCTGCCGGTCCGGCGAGCGGTTCGAGGGAGGTGGCGAGCCCCATCAGCAGGGCGTAGGCCGTGTCGAGGATCGCGGCGATGGGTGGGAAGGCGGAGAAGTCCAAGGGTGAGTCCGTTCGTCGAGTGCCGGTTCGTGGCGTGCGGCCACGACGGCACCGACTTCGGCCCTCGGAGGGGCGTCGGCGACTACGCGGCCAGGGCCGCGAATCCGGGCGCTCGCGGGCGGGAGTGCCCGGGCGCGTCGGGGTGGGACTCGGTCAGACGCGTCGCGTCGGCGATCGCCCGGCGGGGCAGGCGCTCGCCGGCGATGGCGCGAGCGGGGGAGACGAACAGGGAGATGGCGACAGCCAGCAGGGCGAGGGTCGCCAGCACGGCGACCGTCGTGGCCGCAGCGAACGCGAAGGCACCCGTGCCGGGGGCCGCGATCGTGCCGAGGAGCTCGACGACGGGGCGGGCGACAAGGCCGAGGATCACGACGAGAGCGCGCAGCACCAGGCCGATCGACTCGATCATGCGCGTCTCCTCCCGTCGCGGCTCACGGTAGCACGCGGGTCTTGGCGCGGGAGGGACGGCGGCCCTTCCTCCCCAGCCGTTGCGGGTGCGGGTGCATCCCCAGCTGCCGGCCGATCGGCGCCGGGTGTCAGGAGCATGAGGCAGGGTGGAACCGTGACAGCGACGACCACGACCCGCACCGAGGCCCTCGAGGTGCTGCGCGCGCTCGTCGGCCGCGCTGACGCCGACTTCCACGATGGGCAGTACGAGGCGATCGAGGCCCTTGTCGACGACCGCCGGCGCGCGCTCGTCGTGCAGCGAACGGGGTGGGGCAAGTCCGCCGTGTACTTCGTGGCGACCCTGCTGCTGCGCCGGCGCGGAGCCGGCCCCACGGTGCTCGTGTCGCCGCTGCTCGCCCTCATGCGCGATCAGATCGCGGCGGCCGCACGGGCCGGAGTGCGTGCGGTGAAGATCGACTCCACCAACGCGCACGAGTGGACCGACGTGCTGACGCAGCTCGATCGCGACGAGGTCGACGTGCTGCTGGTATCGCCCGAGCGGCTGAACAACCCCTCTTTCCGCGACGAGCAGCTGCCCCAGCTGGTCGCTCGCATCGGACTCCTCGTCGTCGACGAGGCGCACTGCATCAGCGACTGGGGCCACGACTTCCGGCCGGATTACCGGCGGCTTCGCGACCTGATCGCGCGCATGCCCGCCGGCGTTCCGGTGCTCGCCACCACCGCGACCGCGAACAGCCGTGTCGTCTCCGACGTCGCCGAGCAGCTGGATGCGGGCAGCCCCGCGCAGGGGGGAACGGATGCCGCGGCATCCGGTGTGCTCACCATCCGGGGTCCGCTCGCACGGGCGTCGCTCCGCCTCGGGGTGCTGCGACTGCCCAACTCACCGAGCAGGCTGGCCTGGCTGATCAGCCACCTCGGCGACCTGCCCGGCTCGGGCATCATCTACACGCTCACGGTCGCCGCGGCCAACGACACCGCGCGGCTGCTCCGTGAGCGCGGCTACGACGTGCGCGCCTACACCGGTCAGACCGACACCGACGAGCGCGAAGAGTCCGAGACGCTCCTGAAGGACAACCGCGTCAAGGCGCTCGTGGCGACCAGCGCGCTCGGCATGGGCTTCGACAAGCCCGACCTCGGCTTCGTGGTGCACCTCGGCGCGCCGTCGTCGCCCGTGTCGTACTACCAGCAGGTCGGACGCGCGGGGCGCGCCACCGCGTCGGCGGATGTGCTGCTGCTGCCGGGCGTCGAAGACCGCGAGATCTGGCACTACTTCGCGACGGCGTCTATGCCGGACCGCGACCGCGCCGAGCGGGTGCTCTCGGCGCTCGCGGCGGCGGGTGCGCCGATGTCGACGCCCGCGCTGGAGGCCGTGGTCGACATCCGCCGCACGCCGCTCGAGCTCCTGCTCAAGGTGCTCGACGTCGACGGTGCGGTCGCCCGCGTCCGTGGCGGCTGGATCGCGACCGGCGCCCCCTGGGTCTACGACGAGGAGCGCTACGCCCGCATCGCGGCCGAGCGCCTCGCCGAGCAGCAGCACATGATCGACTACGAAGAGACGTCGGGCTGCCGCATGGAGTTCTTGCAGCGCTCGCTCGACGACGACACCGCCGTGCCGTGCGGGCGGTGCGACAACTGCGCCGGCGCGTGGTTCCCGACCGAGATCGCCGCCGCAGCGACGGATGCCGCAACCGCCGCCCTCGATCGCGTCGGCGTTCCGATCGAACCGCGCCGTCAGTGGCCCACCGGCGCCGACAGACTGGGCGTCCCCGTCAAGGGGCGGATTCCTGCCGACGAGCAGGCCGGGGAAGGCCGCGTGCTCGCGCGTCTGACGGATCTCGGCTGGGGTGGCGTGCTGCGGGAGCTGTTCGCCGCCGGGGCATCCGACGGGCCTGTGCCGCCGAACGTGCTCGCGGCGTGCGTGCGGGTGCTGGCGGAGTGGGGCTGGGAGACACGCCCGGTCGCCGTCGTCGCGATGCCGTCGCGAGCGAAGCCGCAGCTGGTCGACTCCCTCGCCCGGGGGATCGCGGGGATCGGCCGACTGCCGTTCCTCGGGGCTCTCGACCCGGTCGACGGGGGGCCGACGGGTCAGCCGGGCGGCAACAGCGCCTTCCGCGTGGCAGGCGTCTGGGACCGGTTCTCGGGCGCAGGCCTCGACGTTCCGCCCGGGCCGGTGCTGCTCGTCGACGACAGGGTCGACAGCGGCTGGACCCTCACCGTCGCGGCGCGCGAGCTGCGACGCTCGGGCGCGAGCGCCGTGCTCCCGTTCGCCTTGGCCCTCCGCGGCTGACTCCGGCCACAGTCTCGGTCGGCGACGCACGAAGGGCGAGCCGGCGAGACGGACGCGCGGCCGCCTCGCTCGGTCACTCGCCGGTCGGAGGCTTCGGTCGAGGCCGACGCACGATGAGGTAGACCACCGCCGCGGCGACCAGCAGGATCAGCAGCACCACCCAGGGCCACCAGTTCATCTGCGACGCGGCGTCGTCCCCTGCCTCTGCGGTGATCGAGGGGGAAGGTGTCGGCGACGTGGTCGGGCTCGGCGAGGGGGGCGCGCTCGGCTCCGGCGTCGCCGTCGCTTCGGACGTCGCCGTGGGTTCAGGCTCCACCGGGGGCTCGGGTGCCACCGTCGGCGCCGGCTCGGGCACCGTCTCCTCGGGCTCAGGTGCCTCGGTGGTGGGCTCGGTCGTCGGCTCTGGCGCCACCGTCGGCTCGGGGGCCGGCTCGGCGGTGGGAACGGGCGTTCGCGTCGGCAGGGCAGTGGGAAGCGCCGTCGGAAGCTCCGTGGGCAGCGCCGTCGGAAGCTCCGTGGGCAGCGCCGTCGGGAGTGTGATGCCGCCTTCGCCGCAGCCCGCCAGGAGGGTGAGCACGGCGACGATGGTGAGTCCGGCGAGCACGCGTCCAGCGCGGGGGCTCCGCGGCGGCGGCGATGCGTGGGTCACAGGGGGCTGCGGCATCCGATACTCCCGTCGATGGCTCGATCGAGAGTACGGCGCCGTGACCCGAGCGCGCATCATGCGATCCGCATGGTCCCTCCCTCGCTTATGACGTTTCATGTCGCCATGTCGCGGTGTGTGTCACCGCGGCATTCCGCGACTCGCGCACGCGGGCGAGCATGACCACATGCCTTCCCCACTCATCTCGCCGACGGAGCTCGCCGATCTCGTCCGTGGTGGCACCCCGCCGCGCATCCTCGACGTGCGCTGGCGGCTCGACCGGCCGGAAGGACGCCCGGACTACCTCGACGGGCACCTGCCCGGCGCCGTTTACGTCGACCTCGACAACGAGTTGGCTCGGCGCGGCGATCCGCGCGAGGGCCGGCATCCGCTCCCGCCCCGTGAGCAGCTGCAGGCGGCGGCCCGCCGCTGGGGCATCCGTGCGGGCGACACGGTGGTCGCGTACGACGACGTCCACTCCGTGGCGGCGGCACGCGCGTGGTGGGTGCTGACGCGCTCGGGCCTCGCGGACGTGCGCGTGCTCGACGGCGGCCTGCGCGGCTGGCTGGCCGAGCGGCTGCCGCTCGAAACGGGCGACGTGCTGCCGCGACCCCCGGGCGACGTCGTGCTCGACGAGATCACCGAGGGCGTCGCCGACATCGACGGCGTGGAGGAGTGGCCCGACCACGGCCTGCTGCTGGACGTGCGGGCCCCCGAGCGGTACCGAGGGGACGCCGAGCCCCTCGACCCCGTCGGCGGGCACATCCCCGGCGCCGTGAACCTGCCGACGACGGTGCACCTGACAGCGGGCAGGTTCCGCTCACCTGACGAGATCCGGGCCGAGTTCGCTGCCGCCGGCGTGGCGGACGGCGTCGCGGTCGCGGCCTACTGCGGCTCCGGCATCGCGGCGACGCACACCGCCCTGGCCGGCGCACTCGCCGGCATCGACGTGGTGGTGTACCCGGGCTCCTGGAGCCAGTGGTCGCGCTCGCGCGGGCGACTGGCGGCCGTCGGCCCGGCGCCGTCGCTCGACGTGGTCCCGGTATGACCGAGCCGCTCATCGTCGGCGCCATGGTCCGCACGCTGGGCGCCTATCCGTCGGGCTGGCGTCACCCGGGTGCGCACGCCGACCCGCGGACGGATGCCGCGATCCTGCGTCGCATCGCGCGTCTCGCCGAAGACGCCGACCTCGACTACCTCTTCTTCGGCGACTGGCTGGCGACCGGTCCCGATCTCGAATTCCGCGACCCCTATCTGCTCGCACGCATCGACCCGCTGAGCGCGGTCCTCTACCTCGCCGGTGTGACGGAACGCATCGGCCTCATCGCCACGGTGAACTCGACGTACGCCGACCCCTACGCGACCGCGCGGGCCACGGCATCCCTCGATCTGCTCACCGGCGGCCGGGCGGGTGTGAACCTCGTCACCGGTGCCGAGCCGAGGGCGGCGGCCAACCACGGCCGCGACGCGCACGCCGACAACGAGACCCGCTACGACCGCGCCGACGAGTTCGTGCGTGCCCTCCGGCTGCTGTGGGAGTCGTGGGATGCCGACGCCTGGGTCGCCGACACCGCCGGCGGGGTCCTCATCGACGCCGACGGTCTGCGTCCCGCCGCGTTCACGGGGTCGCAGGTGCGGGTCGAGGGCCCTCTCAATGTGGCGCGCCCGCCGCAGTCGCATCCGCCGATCGTCCACGCCGGCACGTCGCCCCGCTCGCGGACGCTCGCGGCGACCGAGGCCGATCTGGCGTTGATCGCCGCGGGCGACCCAGTGGTGGCCGCGGGCACGCGTTCCGAGCTGCGCGCGGTGGCGGCTGCCGCCGGCCGCGATCCCGACGAGTTGAAGGTCATCGTCCCGGTGCTTCCGGTGGTGGCCGAGACGGATGCCGCGGCCCGCGCGATCGTCGACAGGCTGCTGCTGCTCGTGCCCATCGACGACGGGGCGCCGTCCCATGCCGCCCGCGCCGGGTTCCCCGCGAACCGTTCCCTCGGGTCGTTCCTCGACGTGGCGGAGATCGCAGGCGACGATCCGGTGCGCTCGGCATCGGTCGACGACGTGGTGCGGGCTGCGACTGCCGCGCGATTCGCGGAGCCGGCGGCGCGCACGCTCGAGACGGTCCTCTCGCGGACCGGGCGCGACGTCGACGGCGAGCACCCGGTCACCTGGCGTCATCTCATCGCCGCGCATGCCGTGCCCGCGAGCTTCGTCGTCGGCGCACCGTCGGCGGTCGCGGACCACTTCGAGCTGTGGCGCGACGCGGGAGCCGCCGACGGGTTCAACGTGCTGTCGGCGTTCCAGCCGGCGCAGTTCGAGGCCTTCACCGGTCTCGCCGTGCCGGAGCTCCGCCGCCGCGGGCTCATCGGCCGTGGCGGGGCGTCCCTCCGCGACCGACTGGGACTGGGAGCACCGCGGCTGCTCCAGGCGCCCCAGCCGGTTACCACCGGTCGCTGAGCACCTCGCACGTATTACCCCGTGTGAACCACCGTGACCTCCGTTTGCCTCCGGTGAACAGCCGTGACGGCCAGGCCAGCCGCGTGCTTGTGCGCCTCCCTAACGTGGCCAGCACCTCTTCACGAACCCGAAGCCTCCAGGAGAAACCATGTCCCGTCCCGCATCGCGAATCGTCGCGGGTGCTGCAGCGGTGCTCGTCGCCGCGGCATCCCTCACGGCTTGCGCGTCACAGCAGCCCGCGACAGGCGGGTCGACGGCAGCCGCCGGCGATCCCGTCACCGGCGGGGAGCTCACGTACCTCGAGCACCAGACCTACACGAACCTCTACCCGCCGCAGGCCGGCTTCTACCCGAACGGCGGCCTCGTCAACAACATCACCGCGCGTCTGACGTGGCAGAACCCGGAGACGCTCGAGATCGAGCCGTGGGTCGCCACCGAGTGGACTGTGAACGACGACGCCACCGAGTACACGTTCGAGCTGCGCGACGACGTCACCTTCTCCGACGGCACGCCGCTCGACGCCGCGGCCGTCGCGAAGAATTTCGACACCTACGGCCTGGGCAACCAGGCGCTGGGCCTGACCGTCTCGGAGGCGATCAACAACTACGCCTCGAGCGAGGTCGTCGACGGCGACACCGTCACGTTCCGCTTCGCGGCGCCCGCACCGGGTTTCCTGCAGGCGACATCGACGATCAACTCGGGGCTGCTCTCGCCGGCGACCCTCGACCGTTCGCTCGAGGAGCTCGGCGCGGGCAACGCGACCGACATCGTGGGCTCAGGGCCGTTCGTCATCACGGACGAGAAGCTCGGGACCGAGCTCACCCTGGAGGCGCGCGACGACTACGACTGGGCTCCACCGAGCTTCGAGCACCAGGGCCGCGCTTACCTCGACCAGATCCACCTCATCGTCACCCCCGAAGACAGCGTCCGCATCGGCTCGCTGCTCGCAGGGCAGGCCGACTACATCCGCTACGTGCAGGCGTTCGACGAAGCCCGCGTCGAGTCGTCGGGCTTCGACCTCTACGCCCCGCAGACCCGCGGCGTGAACAACGCGCTGAGCCTGCGGTTCACCAACCCGCTGCTGAGCGACATCAAGGTGCGCCAGGCCCTCGTTGCCGGCGTCGACAGCCAGGAGGTCGTCGACACGATCTTCACCGGGAACTACCCGCGCGCCACCTCGGCGCTGAGCTCTTCGGCGCTCGGCTACAAGGACGAGTCGGAGTACTACGAGTACGACCCCGATAGGGCGGAAGAACTGCTCGACGACGCCGGCTGGGAGCCGGCAGCCGATGGCATCCGCGAGAAGGACGGCCAGCGACTGTCACTGGACGTCTACGAGGCCAAGCCGCAGCCGCTGTCGAAGCAGACGCTCGAGCTCGTGTCGCAGCAGCTGAAGAAGATCGGCGTCGAGCTCAACGTGAAGTCGGCGGACGCCGGCTCGTACGTCGAGGACATCAAGGACCCGCTCAAGACGCCGCTGTACCACTCGATGGTCGGGCGCGCGGACCTCGACGTGATCAAGAGCCAGTACTACACGAAGAACCGCAACACGCTGCTGTCGGACGACGCCGAACTCGACCGGCTGCTCGAGGCTGTGGCCTCCACGCCCGACCCCGACGAGCGCATCGCGGCGTCGCAGGCCGTGCAGGACTACCTCGCGGAGCAGGCGTACGTCATCCCGCTCTTCGAGGAGCCGCAGGTGTACGGCGCCGCGCCGTACGTGCACGGCGTCGAGTTCGAGTCGGTCGCGCGTCCGCTGTTCTACGACGTGTGGCTCGACAAGAAGTAGGACGCGGGAGCCGAACCCCATGAGCTACGCGCTCCGCCGCGCCGGGCAGGCCGCGATCGTGCTGATCGCGGCCTTCACGGCCACCTTCATCCTGCTCCAGCTGCTGCCCGGCGACGCGATCCTCATCAAGTACGACAATCCGGAGCTGGGTCTCACGCCCGACCAGATCGAGTCGATCCGGGTCGCCTACGGTGCCGACTCCTCGTGGTGGGAGCAGTACTGGGTCACCCTGACCGGCTACGCCCAGGGCGACTTCGGCTATTCGACGCAGTACGGCACGGGGGTGCTCCAGCTCATCGGGGAGGCCCTGCCGCCGACCGCGGCGCTGGCGACCCTGGGGTTCCTGCTCGCGGCGGTGATCGCCTTCGCGATCGCGTTCCTGTCGACGCTGTCGCCGTTCGCCTGGCTTCGGCAGGCACTCCAGGCGCTGCCCGGGGTGTTCGTGGCCGTGCCGGTGTTCTGGCTGGGCATCCTCCTCATCCAGGTGTTCTCGTTCGGCCTCGGCTGGGTGCCGATCGTGGGCGCCGACCCGGTCGCGGGGCTGATCCTTCCGGTGATCACCCTGGCGGTGCCGATCTCGGCGCCGCTCGCCCAGATCCTGGTGCGCAGCATCGACGACGTGCAGCTGCAGCCGTTCGTCACCGTCGTCCGCGCGAAGGGCGCCTCGCCGTCGTGGGTGCTGTGGCGCTCGGTGGCCCGCAATGCGCTGCTGCCGACGCTCACGATCGCGGGCGTGCTGTTCGGAGAAGTCGTCGGCGGCGCCGTCGTCACCGAGACGGTGTTCGGACGCCCGGGCATCGGCCGGGTGACCGAGCAGGCGGTGGCCAATCAGGACATCCCCGTGCTGCAGGGGATCGTCGTGCTCGCGGCGTTCACCTTCGTGGTCGTGAACCTCGTGGTCGACCTGCTCTACCCGGTGCTCGACCCGAGGTTGCGCAGCGCGAAGCGCGGCGCACCCACACCGTCCACCCCCGCGCTGCAGGAGGCGACCGCATGACCCTTCCACAGGCTCACGCGCCGATCCTCGACGACGGCACGGATGCCGCGGCCGCCGTGAGCGCGCGCGACGAGGCGCGTGCGCTGAGCGACGGACGAGACGAAGCGTCCGGCACCGTCGTCGACCCGGTCGCCCGCGACGCGGGAGCACCGGACGGACTCCCCGAACGGCGCTTCTCGGCCGCACGGCTGTTCGCCCGCGGGCGGCGCCCGTCGTGGACCCTGGTCGTCGCCATCGCGGTCATCGTGATCGCGGTGCTGTGGGCCGTCGTCCCCTGGCTGTTCACGTCGTACGATCCGATCGTCGGCGTCCCGGCCGAGAAGCTGCTGCCCCCGAGCACGGCGCACTGGTTCGGCACGGACGCGATCGGGCGCGACCTCTACGCCCGCGTCGTCTACGGCGCGATCCACTCGCTCTCGGGCGCTCTCATCGCCGTGACCGTCGGCCTCGCGGCCGGCACGGTCATCGGCGTACTCGCCGGGTCGGTCGGCGGGTGGCTCGACGACGTGCTGATGCGTCTCGTCGACGTGCTGCTGTCGATCCCCGGCCTGCTGCTGATGCTGTCGGTCATCATCCTGCTGGGCTTCGGCACGGTGAACGCGGCGATCGCGGTCGGCGTCGTGAGTATCGCCTCCTTCGCCCGGCTCTCGCGGTCGGAGGTGGTGCGCGTGCGCCGCACCGACTACGTCGAGGCGGCCTTCGGCAGCGGCGGCACGTTCGCCGCCGTGCTCGGACGCCACGTGCTGCCCAACTCGCTGACGGCCGTCGTGGGACTGGCGGCACTGCAGTTCGGCAGCGCGATCCTCGCGATCTCGACCCTCGGCTTCCTCGGCTACGGGGCGCCGCCCCCGACGCCGGAGTGGGGCCTCCTCATCGCCGAGGGGCGGAACTACGTCGCGACAGCCTGGTGGCTGACGACGCTGCCGGGGCTCGTCGTGCTCGTGGTGGTGCTGAGCGCCAACCGCATCAGCCAGTCGATCGGAAGGGGAACGCGATGAGCGTGCTCGACGTGCAGGGCCTCCGCGTGTCGTACGATTCGCGCGCCGGGCGCCGGGAGGTCGTCCACGGCGTGGACGTCTCGGTCGGCGAGGGCGAGGTCGTGGCCCTCGTGGGCGAGTCCGGCTCGGGCAAGTCCACCACCGCGCACTCCCTCATCGGCCTGCTGCCCGAGGGCGGTCGCGTCGACGGCGGATCGATCGCCCTCGGCGGCGTCGACATCACGGGCTGGAGCCAGCAGCGGCTGCGCGCCGTGCGCGGGGCACAGGTCGGGCTGGTGCCGCAGGACCCGGTGTCGTCGCTCGACCCGGTGCGCCCGATCGGCGTGCAGGTGGGCGAGATCCTGCGTCTTCACGGCGTGCGGTCCGCGACAGTCCGACGTGCGCGTGTGCTCGAGCTTCTGGAGCGCGTCGGCCTCGACGACCCCGCGCTGCGGGCGCGGCAGTATCCGCACGAACTCTCGGGCGGCATGCGTCAGCGCGTCCTCATCGCCACCGCCATCGCGCTGCGGCCGCGCCTGATCATCGCCGACGAGCCGACGAGCGCGCTCGACGTCACGGTGCAGCGGCGCATCCTCGACCTCATCGACGACCTGCGCCGTGAGGAGGGCACCTCGGTGCTGCTCGTCACCCACGATCTGGGTGTCGCCGCCGACCGCGCGCAGCGCATCGTCGTGCTGAACCAGGGCCGCGTCGTCGAGCAGGGGCCGAGCGCCGGCATCCTGTCGGCCCCCGCCGATGTCTACACGCGGCAGCTCCTGGCCGACGCGCCGGCCCTCGCGGTCGGCGATTTCCGGCGACCTGCGCCGGCGCTGTTCCTGCGGGATGCCGGGGCCGCCGCCGCGGAGAACCCCTACGTCATCGTCGCCGACGGCCTCGTGAAGGAGTTCGCCGTCCACGGCCGGGGGCGTGAGCCGTTCCGCGCTGTGGACGACGTGTCGTTCCAGGTCCGCCGTGGCACGACGCATGCGCTCGTGGGGGAGTCCGGCTCGGGCAAGACCACGACTGCGCGTCTGGTGACGCGGTTCCTGCAGCCGGACGCGGGGCGCATCGAGCTCGTCGGCTCCTCTGGTGAGCTGGCCGACATCGCGGGCCTGCGCGGCGAGGGCCTTCGCAGCTTGCGCCGACGGATCCAGCTGGTGTACCAGAACCCCTTCTCGTCGCTCGACCCGCGGCAGAGCGTCGCGCAGATCGTCGCCGAGCCGCTGCACAACTTCCGCGAGGGCACGCGCGCCGCGCGTTCGGCTCGCGCGGCCGAGCTCCTCGATCGCGTGGCGCTTCCGGCGGACCTGCTCGAGCGGACGCCGCGCGAGCTGTCGGGCGGCCAGCGTCAGCGCGTCGCGATCGCGCGCGCGCTCGCCATCCGTCCGGATGTGGTCGTGCTCGATGAAGCGGTGTCGGCGCTCGACGTCACCGTGCAGGCGCGCATCCTCGAGCTGCTCGAATCGCTCCAGCAGGAACTCGGCCTCACCTACCTGTTCATCTCGCACGATCTCGCCGTGGTGCGCCGCATCAGCCACACCGTCTCGGTCATGCGCCGGGGCCGGGTCGTCGAAGCCGGCAGCACCGAGGACATCTTCACGTCCCCCGCCCACGAGTACACGCGCGAGCTGCTGGCAGCCGTGCCCGGACGATCGGAGGTCGCGGCATGACCGTGTCGTCTCTCGCCTTCTTCCCCCGCCTGCTGGATGCCGCCAGTCCCGGTCCGATCGACGACGCGCCCGCCGCCGAGCGGTACCGTCTCGCCACCGACCAGATCCGGCACGCGGAGCGGTTCGGCATCGGGCGCGCGTGGGTCGCGCAGCACCACTTCCGCGCGGCCGAGGGCGGCCTGCCGGCTCCGTTCGTCTTCCTCGCGCATGTGGCCGCCGCCACGAGTGAGATCCGCCTCGGCACCGGCGTCGTCACGCTGCCACTCGAAGACCCGGTGCGCGTGGCTGAGGACGCCGTCGTCGCCGACCTCCTGTCCGGCGGACGCATCGATCTCGGTCTCGGCAGCGGCGGCACGCCGTCGTCGTTCATCCCGTTCGGCCAGGACGTGGCGGCCAAGGCCGCCGTCTTCGACGAGAAGCTCGGCGTGCTGATCGATGCGCTCGCCGGGCGCGAGATCGGCGGAGGCAACACGCTGTACCCAGACGCATCGTCGACCCGGTCGCGTCTGGCCGACCGCATCTGGCAGGCGACCTTCTCCGCCGGAGGGGGCGCGCGGGCCGGGGGTCACGGTCACGGCCTGCTGCTCTCGCGCACGCAGCCGCGGCCGGCAGACGCGCCCGGTGCGACGCTGGCCGAGCTGCAGCATCCCATCATCGACCGGTACCTCGACACGCTTCCGGCGGGCGTCGCGCCCCGGATCACGGCATCCCGCACCGTCTTCGTCGCGGACGACCGCGCCGACGCCCGGCGGTTCGCCGAGGCCGGACTGCGCCGCGCGGCCGAAGGCTTCCGTCGCTCGGGCCAGCTCATACCGGGTGACACGCTCGACGAGCTCATCGCGGCGACCGACACCCACCTCGGAACCCCCGAAGAGGTGGCCGCGTCGCTCGCGACCGACACCACGCTCGGGCGTGCCACCGAGGTCGCCTTCCAGGTGCACTCCGTCGACGCCCCGCACGACCACGTGCTGCGGTCCATCGAGCTCTTCGCCACCGAAGTCGCGCCCGCCCTCGGCTGGGCGGCGCGCGACCGCTCCCTCGAACCATTCGGCCGTCTCGGAAAGGAGACCCCATGACCACCGCGACCATCGACGTCGTCGACGAGTTCGTCGGCGTGCAAGAGGGGGACGCGCTCGATGACCTGCGCCACCGCCGCCCCGTCACCCGTGAGCAGCTGCAGGCGAGCTATGACGCGCTCTTCGCGCCTGTGGACGACACCGCGTTCCCCGTGGCGGAGCGCCTGCTCGTCGCCGCCTTCGCGACGCGTTCGACGTCCGACGACGCCACCGCCGCCTTCTATGCCGACGCCGCGCGCCGCGCGGACGCCGCACGTGCCGAGGTCGTACTCGCGGAGGCATCCGCCGCCGCGACCGCGGGACCCTTCGGCGCGTACCGCGAGGAGGGGCTGCGTGGCGAGAGCAGCGACGGCCGTCGCTACGAGCCGGGTACGGACGTTCGCGAGGCGCTGGGCGAGCGCCTCACGGCCGCGCTCACCCATGCGCACCTGCTGACCTTCCGCCCGCGAGAGGCCGACGGCGCAGACCAGAGCCGGCTCCTCGAGTCGGGGTGGAGCGCTGACGGCATCATCACGCTCTCGCAGCTGGTGTCGTTCCTCGCCTTCCAGCAGCGCGTGGCCGCCGGCCTCCGCGCGATCCGCTCAGCTCAGGAGGTCTCGGCATGACCGATACGACGACCGCAGTTAACGTCCTCGTGCATGACGAGGACCAGCCGCACGCCTTCACCCGTGCCGAGGTCGGCTGGCTGCCGTGGCTCGAGCCCCTTGCCGCCGACGAGCTCACCGAGCGCCACTACGACGGGCTCGTCGACCGTCAGCGCGCAGGGAGCGACTACTTCCGGCTGCTGGCCCGCGATCCCGAGATCCTGCGGGCGCGCACGCTCGTAGACAAGGACATCTTCTACAACACCGCCGAAGGGCTGCCGCGCGCCGAACGCGAGCTCGCCGCCACCGCCGCCTCGCGCGTGAACGGCTGCGTCTTCTGCGCGTCGGTGCACGCGCGCTTCGCGGCGCACTACTCGAAGGACGCCGAGCGCGTCGACATCCTCCTCGCGGAGGGCGTCGGCGCCGACCTCGGGGAGCGCTGGAACGCGATCGTGGCTGCCGCCGCCGCGCTCACGGCGACCCCGCTCGCGTTCGACGCCACCCACGTGGAGCGGCTGCGGGCCGTCGGTCTCGACGAGCTCGAGATCGCCGATGTCGTGCACGGCGCCGCGTTCTTCAACTGGGCGAACCGGCTCATGCTGTCCATCGGGCGGCCGGTCGCGCCGCCGCACGAGGGTGAGTGATGAGCCGTCCGCTGAAGGTCGTCGGCGTCTCGGGCTCGCTGCATGAGCCGAGTCGCACCACGGCGCTCGTGCGGGCGATCCTCGCCGAGGTGGGGGCGCGCATCGAGATCGAGCCGACACTGATCGAGGTCGCCGCGCTCGGGCCGGGCTTCGCCGGAGCGCTGCACCGGGACCAGGTCGCGCCCGCGGTGGAGGAGGCGCTGCAGCTCATCGAGTCGGCCGACCTGCTGGTCGTGGGCTCGCCCGTGTACCGCGCCTCGTTCACGGGGCTGTTCAAGCACCTGTTCGACTTCGTGGGCCAGTACGACCTCGTCGGCACGCCCGTGCTTCTCGCGGCCACGGGCGGCGGCGAGCGGCACGCGCTGATCATCGAGCACCAGCTCCGCCCGCTGTTCGGCTTCTTCCAGGCGCTCACGCTGCCGTTGGGCGTGTACGCCTCGACCGAGGACTTCGGCAATGACGAGCTGACCTCGCCCGAGGTCATCCGTCGTGTCGTGCAGGCCGTCGACGGATCGCTGCCGCTCGTCGAGCAGGCCACCCGCGTTCGCAGATCGGAGTATGTGACGACCTGGTGATGCTGCGCCGGGCCGCGGCATCCGTCGCTGCGTCCCGGCGTGCCGCTCGCCCAAGGCATCCTCGACGCCGCCCCCGGTGAGCGTCTAGACTGGCGCCCGTGTTGACCTGTCGGTGTTGTCGCCCCTGCTGCTGAAGCAATCGCTTCGCGCAGATCCCAGCGACCCCGACAACCCTCCGCGCTCCCGCGCGGCAACACTCCAGGAAACATCGTGCGTTACGCCCAGAGCGTGGTCGACCTCGTCGGCAACACCCCCCTCGTCCGCCTGACCCGCGTCACCGACGGCATCGCCGCGACGGTGCTCGCCAAGGTCGAGTACTTCAACCCCGGCGGTTCCGCCAAGGACCGCATCGCCCGCCGCATCATCGATGCCGCCGAGCGTGACGGATTGCTCCGGCCCGGCGGCACGATCGTCGAACCGACGAGCGGCAACACCGGCGTGGGGCTCGCGCTCGTGGCGATACAGCGTGGGTACCGGATGATCTTCGTCGTGCCCGACAAGTTCGCGGGACCCAAGGTGGACGTGCTGCGGGCCTACGGCGCGGAGGTCGTCGTGACCGATACGAGCGTCCCGCCCGAGGACCCTCGCTCGTACTACAGCGTGTCGGATCGGCTGGTGCGGGAGATCCCCGGAGCGTTCAAGCCGAACCAGTTCGCCAACCCGAACGGGCCGCTGAGCCACTACGAGACCACGGGTCCCGAGATCTGGCGCGACACCGACGGACGCGTGACCCATTTCGTCGCCGGCATCGGCACCGGCGGCACGATCACCGGCACGGGCCGCTACCTGCACGAGGTGTCGGGCGGCGCGGTGCGGGTGGTCGGCGCAGACCCGGAAGGCTCGATCTACTCCGGCGGCCCGCTCCACGGATACCTGGTCGAGGGCGTCGGCGAGGACTTCTGGCCCGACAGCTACGACCCCTCGGTGCCCGACGAGATCCACCGCGTCGGTGACGCCGAGACCTTCGAGATGACCCGCCGCCTCGCCCGCGAGGAGGGGCTGCTGGTGGGCGGGTCGAGCGGGATGGCTGTGGTCGCCGCGCTGCGCACCGCGCGCGAGCTTCCCGCCGAAGCCGTCGTCGTCGTGCTGCTGCCCGACCACGGACGCGGATACCTCAACCGGTTCTACGACGACGACTGGATGCGCGAGCACGGCTTCGAGGTGCCTGCACCCGCCGCAGTCCCAGGCCCCGAGGCCCCCACCGCGGTCCCGGTCGTTGAGCGAGCGAGGAACGAGCGAGACGAAACGCCTGCACCCGCCGCAGACCCTGGCCCCGCGGCATCCCGGACCATCCCCGACGAAGGAGCACCCGCATGACCGAGCCCACGAACGACCACGGTTTCGAGACCCGCGCGGTGCACGCGGGGCAGGCCTTCGACCCGACGACGGGGGCCGTGATCCCGCCGGTGCACTTCTCGACGACGTACGCGCAGGACGGCATCGGCGGCCTTCGCGAGGGCTACGAGTACGGCCGCAGCGGCAACCCGACGCGCACGGCGCTCGAGACGCAGCTCGCCGCGCTCGAAGGCGGTGCCCACGCGCTCTCGTTCGCCTCGGGGCTGGCGGCCGAGGACGCGCTGCTGCGCGCCGCGCTCAAGCCCCGTGACGAGGTGCTGCTCGGCAGCGACGTCTACGGCGGCACGTACCGCCTCATCGCGCGGGTGCTCGGGGCGTGGGGCGTGGGGGTTCGGGTGGTCGACATGAGCGACCTGGACGCCGTGCGTGCCGCGCTGGAGGAGCACCCGGCGCGCATCGTGTGGGTCGAGACGCCGAGCAACCCGCTGCTGCGCATCACCGACATCGCCGGGCTCGCACGACTCGGGCACGACGCCGGCGCGCTCGTCGTCGTCGACAACACGTTCGCGTCGCCCGCTCTGCAGCAGCCGCTCGCCTTCGGCGCGGACGTCGTGGTGCACTCGACGACGAAGTACCTCGGCGGGCACTCCGACGTGGTGGGCGGCGCCCTGGTGCTGAACGACGAGGCGCTGTACGGCGAGGCGAAGTTCCTGCAGTTCGCCGTCGGCGCAGTCTCCGGCCCGCTGGACGCGTGGCTGACGACGCGCGGCATCAAGACGCTGGCGCTGCGCATGCAGCGGCACAGCGAGAACGCCCAGGCCGTGGCCGAGTTCCTGGCCGCCCACGATCGCGTCGCGCGGGTGTACTACCCCGGGCTTCCGTCGCATCCCGGTCACGAGCTCGCCGCGGCGCAGATGAGCGGGTTCGGCGGGATCGTCTCGGTCGCGCTGGCGGATGCCGCATCCGCTCGCCGCTTCGCAGAGTCGACGCGGCTGTTCCAGCTGGCCGAGTCGCTCGGCGGCGTCGAGTCGCTCATGAACTACCCCGACGAGATGACGCACGCGTCGGTGCGCGGCACCGAGCTCGCCGTCCCGCCGGAGGTGGTGCGGCTGTCGGTCGGGATCGAGTCGGCCGCCGACCTCCTCGCCGACCTCGACCAGGCCCTCGCCCGCCTCTGAGCCGCCGCTGGGGCCGGGCCCCGGGTCACTGAGCCCCGGCCGCGGTCGCTGCGCCTGTCGGAGCGTCCTTCGACGAGCTCAGGGACCGGGTCGGGTCCGCCGGGTCCGGTCCGCCCCGTCGGGTCCGCAAGGTCCGGTCGGCAACGGCGGTGGCTACGCTGGGCGCGTGGACCCCGTCACCGCAACCCTTGTCATCCTGGTGCTCGCGGTGATCGCCTTCGTGAGCAACCGCGTGCCCATCGGGATCGTGGCGATCGGCGTCGCCCTGGCGCTCTACTTCACCGGAGTGCTCACGCTGCCCGAAGCCCTGGCGGGATTCGGCGATCCGACCGTGCTCTTCATCGCCGCGCTGTTCGTGGTCAGCGAGTCGCTGGATGCGACGGGCGTCACCGCGTGGGCGGGACAGAAGGTGATCGGCCGCGCAGGGACGAAGCGGACCACCCTCGTCGTCGTGATCGCGCTGCTGGTCGCCGGCTTGACGGCGCTCATCAGCATCAACGGCGCGGTCGCGGCCCTGCTGCCGCTGGTCGTCGTGGTCGCGGCGCGCGCCGGCATCGCATCGTCGAAGCTGCTCATGCCGCTCGCGTTCGCGGCATCCGCCGGCTCGCTGGTTCTGCTCACCGGCACGCCGGTCAACATCATCGTGTCGGAGTTCGCCGCGGGCGCGGGTGGGCGGGAGTTCGGGTTCTTCGAGTTCGCGCTCGTCGGCGTTCCGGTGCTGCTCGGCACCGTGGTGATCCTGCTGCTCAGCGGTCGGCTGCTCCCCGAGCGCAAGAGCGCGCTGATGCCCGTGGATCTGGTGCGGCACGCGCGGATGCTGCGCCAGCAGTACTCCCTGACGCTCGACACCGGCATGCTGCTCGGTCCGGACAGCGGGGTGACCGAGGTCGTCGTGGCGCCGCGGTCGCCCCTGATCGGCACGCGCGTGTGCGCCGGCATGACGACGCCCGACGGCGACCTCGTCGTGCTGGCGGCGCGCCGCGGCGACGAGCACCTGAAGGGCACCGAGTTCATCGTGCAGTCCGGCGACGCGCTCCTGCTGCAGGGTGCCTGGGACGACCTGACGCGGCGCACGCAGGGCCCGGGCGTGCTCGTCGTCGACGACCCGGCGCAGCTGCGCCGGTCGGTGCCGCTCGGGCGCGGCGCGAAGCGCGCGATCGGCATCCTCCTGGCCATGATCCTGCTGCTCGCGACCGGTCTCGTGCCGCCGGCGGTGGCCGCATTGCTCGCGGCGTGCGCGCTCGTGCTCACCCGCACGGTCACCGGGACCGCGGCGTACCACGCGATCTCGTGGACCACGGTGGTGCTGATCGCCGGCATGATCCCGCTGTCGACGGCATTCATCAGCACCGGCACCGCCGATCTCGTCGCCGAAGGCATGCTGTCGATGCTGGGCGACGCGGGCCCCCACGTCGCATTGCTCGCGCTGTGCGGCATCACGCTGGTGCTGGGCCAGCTCATCAGCAACACCGCGACCGTGCTCATCGTGGCGCCGATCGCCATCTCGGTGGCGCGTGCGCTGGACCTGTCGGTGCAGCCCTTCATGATGGCGCTCGCCGTCGTGGGGGCCGCGGCCTTCCTGACGCCCATCGCGACGCCCGCGAACCTCATGGTGATGGAGCCCGCGGGCTATCGGTTCGGCGACTACTGGAAGCCCGGCCTTCCGCTCGCGCTGTTCTTCCTGCTGATGGCCGTGTTCTACGTCCCACTCGTCTGGCCGTTCTGACCCGGCTGTCGCCCCGGGCCGCGGCATCCGCTCGCATCCGGACATCTGCCGGGAAACGGATGCCGGCGGCCGGGCCGCCCGAGTTCCGGCAGTTTTCCGACTCCGGGGTGGTTTCCCGGCATCCGCTCGTATCCGGAGATCTGCCGGGAAACGGATGCCGGCGGCCGGGCCGCCCGAGTTTCGGCGGATCTCCGCATCCCGGCGGTTCGCGGTATCCGCTCGCATCCGGAGATCTGCCGGGATACGGATGCCTGCGGCCGAGGCATCCGAGTTCCGGCAGTTTTCCGACTTCGGGTTGGTTCCCGACATCCGCTCGCATCCGGAGATCTGCCGGGATACGGATGCCTGCGGCCGAGGCATCCGAGTTCCGGCATGTCTCCGAATCCCGGGTGGTTCGCGGCATCCCCTCGCCCGGTCCTGTGACGGAGTTCCGCCGATTGGCGACTCGCCAGAAATCGCCATCGAACGGCGCAGTCCTTGGCGAGTCGCCAAAACCGGTCGGCGACGGCGACGCAGCGGACGGGATGCTCAGCCGGACAGTCGCCAAGAAGCACCACTTCGCGCGCATGATTCTGGCGAGTCGCCAAAACGCGCAGGGTGGTGCGCGGCGCCCCGGTGGCTCGGGTCCACCGGGGCGTCGCGGGCTCTTACGCGGCCGACCAGCCGCCGTCGCTGGCGAGGTTCTGGCCGTTGACGTTGACGCCGTCGTCGCTCAGCAGGAACGTGATCGACGCGGCGAGGCGGTCGGGCAGCACCGGGGGCGCCATCACGGCCATGCCGGTGCGCACGCGCTCGGCGCCCAGCGGCGAGTTGAACTTCGCCTCGATGTTGGTGATGACCGCGCCGGGAGCGACCGCATTCACGCGGATGCCGCTCGGGCCGTACATGAACGCGCTCGACTTGGTGAGGCCGACGACAGCGTGCTTGGACGCCGTGTAGGCGGCACCGGCGCTCGAGCCGCGCAGGGATGCCTCGGACGACGTGTTCACGATCGAACCGCCGCCCTGCGCGAGCATCGCGGGGATGACGGCGCGCATCAGCTTCATGGTGCCGGTGACGTTGACGCTGAACACGCGGTCCCAGACCGCGTCGGTGACATCGCCGACCGGGGTCATGTCGTCCATGATCCCGGCGATGTTGGCGAGGCCGTCGATCCGGTCGCCTGCCGCCTCGATGATGCGGGCGACGCCCTGGTCGTCGGTGATGTCGGCGGTGAGCGCGACGACGTCGGCGCCGGCGTGGGCGGCCACGAACTCGTCGAGGCGCTCCTGGCTGACGTCGACGGCGATCACGCGACCGCCTTCGCGCGCGACGCGCGACGCGGTGGCGCGGCCGATACCGGAGCCGGCGCCCGTCACGATGACGGTCTGACCGGTGAAGCGGCCGGTCGTGATCTTCTCGGCCCACTCGGTCTTCGGGGTCGCGTCCGCGCTTTCGGCGGGCACGCCGTCGGGGTTGACCTGTGCGACGAGCGCGTCGAGGGCCTCCTGTGGGAAGGCGCCGCCGCTCATGGCGACCAGGTTGTGCAGGGGGAGCGCGGCGATCGGGGCGAGTGCATCGGCGCTCTGGCCGCCCTGGGCGAGGAGGCCGCGGAGCGCGGCCCCGCCGGCCGGGTCGTCGAGCCACGACTGGATGGTGGACGCTCCGGTGAGGGGAGCGGGAGTGGTGCTCATGGCTGGTTCTTTCCCTTTCTCATGCGGTACGACAGTGCTCATCTGGCGCGGGGCTGCGGGCGGGACGAGGATCCTTCGGGGCGGCTCCTACCGGACGACATTGTCCGGTACTAGGCTACACCCGTGCAGAGCACCGCATCCCCCCGTGCGCATCCCCGCCAGAACCGTGGCCCCGCCGCCGCTGCCGACAACCGCCGCGCCCTCATCGCCGCCGCGCGCGAGGTCTATGCCGAAGGCGGACTCGGTGCGCCGTTCAGCGCCGTCGCCAAGCGGGCCGGCGTCGGGCAGGGCAGTCTCTACCGCCATTTCCCCGACCGCACCGCGCTCGCCGTCGCCGTCTTCGAAGACAACGTCCGCGACCTCGAGGAGTACACCTCCCTGCCCGATCGCACGATCGACGATCTCTTCGACCGCCTGGTCGATCAGGCCGTCGTCTCGACCGCGTTCATCGAGCTCATCACGGCCGATCTCACCGACTCCCGCGTGGCTGTGCTCGGTGCGCGCTTCCAGGCGCTCGTCGACCGCGTCGTCACCCGCGACCGCGCCTCGGGCCGCGTCGGAACCCACATCGAGACCGACGACGTGACACTGGCGGCCGGGATGCTGGCGACCGAACTCGCCCGCGCCGATCCCGCGCAGCGACCGGTCGTCGCCCGGCGGGCCCGAGCCCTCTTCTCCGCCGCATTCGCGCCGCGATGATCCGGCATTAGGCTCCTGCCATGGGAAGGTTCATCTACGACACCAACGCCAACTCGGTCGACATCGACGACCGCACGCTGGCACATCTGCGCATCGTCATGATGAACAAGCTGCGCCGCTCCGAGCCGTTCATGTTCGACGTCGAGATCGGCGACGGCAGTGGTCGACGGAGCTTCTGGATCCACCCGGCGGTGCCGATCCAGTTCCACTTCTTCGGCAGCCGTCCGCCGCGGATCAACCGCAGCTGGGTCGAGGAGCTGATGCTCTCCGCGAGTGGGCCGAGCGGACTCACGATCCTGCCCGAACCGACCGAGGACGAAGAGCCGGCATCGCCGGAGCAGTCTTGACCGCCGGCGTCGTGACCTCTAGGAACTGACGTCTAGGAGCTGACGTCTTCCGCCGTCAGCTCGGTGCCGCCGACGGTGAGTCGATCGACGTCGATGTGCTCGACGTCCACGGTGCCGAGCGATACGTCGGCGCCCTGTTCGAGTGAGGCCCCGGCATCCGGCACCTCTATCGGACCGGTGTCGAAGTGCTCCGCCACGAGCAGGATGCCGCCGGTCGAGCTGGCCGAGTTCGCCAGGTCTTCGATCCACTCGCGGCTGAGCTGCGCCGGCTCCGGGTCGTCGAAGACGAACCGCAGGGGGATCGACGGATGCAGCCAGATGGTGCTGCGCCCGCGCGGCTGGTCGTCCGGATGCGTCCACGAGACGGTGAAGCTCTCATCGCGTCGGAGCTTGGTCGCAATCACGACCTTGAGGTGCGCGAGGGCGCGGTCCTCGATATGGATCGGCATCGCGCCGCCGCCGTAGTAGATCGTTCCCACGCGCCAACAATAACCCCGGAGGGCGCAGGTTACCGCCTCAGAGCCGCGTCCAGGCCTCCGTGAGCACGCTCCGCAGAATCTGCTCGATCTCGTCGAACTCCTTCGGCCCGGTCGTCAGGGGTGGCGCCAGCTGGATCACGGGGTCGCCACGGTCGTCGGCTCGACAGTAGAGACCGGCGTCGAAGAGGGCCTTGGAGAGGAAGCCGCGCAGCAGCCGCTCGGACTCGTCGTCGTCGAACGTCTCCTTCGTCGCCTTGTCTTTGACCAGCTCGATGCCGAAGAAGTACCCGTCGCCGCGCACGTCGCCGACGATCGGGAGATCGGTGAGCTTCTCGAGCGTCGACCTGAACACCGGCGAGTGCTCGCGCACGCGCTCGTTGAGGCTCTCCTCCTCGAAGATGTCGAGATTCTCCAGTGCGACGGCCGCCGACACCGGATGACCGCCGAAGGTGTACCCGTGGTAGAAGGAGCGGTCGCCGTGGGCGAAGGGCTCGTAGATGCGGTCGCTGACGATCGTCGCGCCGATCGGCGAATAGCCGCTGGTCATCGCCTTGGCGCACGTGATCATGTCGGGCACGTAGCCGTAGGCGTCGCACGCGAACATGTGGCCGATGCGACCGAAGGCGCAGATGACCTCGTCCGAGACCAGCAGCACGTCGTACTTGTCGCAGATCTGCCGCACGCGCTGGAAGTAGCCGGGAGGCGGGGGGAAGCAGCCGCCCGAGTTCTGCACCGGCTCGAGGAAGACCGCGGCGACGGTGTCGGGGCCCTCGAACAGGATCATCTCCTCGATGCGGTCCGCCGCCCAGACGCCGAAGGCCTCCAGGTCGTCCGACGGCGCGCCCATCTCGGCTGCGCGGTAGAAGTTGGTGTTCGGCACCCGGAAGCCGCCGGGGGTGACCGGCTCGAACATCGACTTCATCGCCGGAATGCCCGTGATCGCGAGTGCACCCTGCGGGGTGCCGTGGTACGCGACCGAACGCGAGATCACCTTGTGCTTCGTCGGCTGGCCCTGGATCTTCCAGTAGTACTTCGCGAGCTTGAACGCGGTCTCGACGGCTTCGCCGCCGCCGGTGGAGAAGAACACCTTGTTGAGGTCGCCGGGCGCGTAGTCGGCGAGACGGTCGGCGAGTTCGATGGCGGCGGGGTGCGCGTACGACCAGATGGGGAAGAACGCCAGCTGCTCCGCCTGCGTGGCGGCGACCTCGGCGAGACGCCGGCGGCCGTGACCGGCGGCGACGACGAACAGTCCCGACAGGCCGTCGATGTACTGCTTGCCCTGCGAGTCCCAGATGTGGTGACCCTCGCCCTTGACGATGATCGGCACCCCCGGGCCGTCCGTCATCACCGACTGGCGGGCGAAGTGCATCCACAGGTGGTCCTTGGCCATCTGCTGGAGCTCCGCCTCCGTCCTCGCGGGGCGGTCCGTCCTCGCGGGGCGCTCGGTGCGGGTGGGGCGGTCGGTCGAGATCGACATGTGGAGCCTTCCGTCAGACGTGCTGCCCACGCTACTCGGGTGCCTCTGGCGCACGGGGGCGACGTTTCGTCCGGTTCGGATGCCGCGGCCGCCGGTCCGTCCGGATGCCGAGCCCGCGGCATCCGCTCTCCTCGGTGGTTCGTGTCCCTCTGCCGTCGTTCAACCTGTCGGGATCCGGCTGGGCGCGGAATCCGGCACCGCGCCGCCGGCTCAGGTGGAGCCGCGGACGATGAGCTGCGTGGGGAGCGCGATCGGCGCGGGCGGCAGGTCGGCGCCGGCCGCCGCCTCGGTGAGCGCGGTGACGGCGGCCCCCGCCATCTCGCGGATCGGCTGGCGCACGGTGGTGAGGGGCGGGGTGAGCCAGCGCGCGCCGCGGAGGTCGTCGAAGCCGACGACGAGCACGTCGTCGGGGATGCGGCGGCCCGTCGCGGCTGCGGCGGCGTACACGCCGGCGGCCATCTCGTCGGAGCACGCGAAGACGCCGAGCCGTTCGCCTGGTTTGAGTCCGCGCAGGACCGGCAGGGCGGCCTCGCGCGCCCCCGCGGCGCCCCAGTCGGCCTGCACCGCGACGAGGTCGGCGTCCGGGCGGACGAGTCGCAGCGCCTCGCGGAAGCCGGTGTTCCGTGCGCGACCGTAGCGATACGGCGGCGAGCCGAGCACCACCGCGAACCGGGTCGCGCCGCGCTCGGCCAGGTGCATCGCCGCGGCCGCGCCGCCCTCCCGGTCGGTGGTGCGGACGCTCGTGAGGCCGCGCGATGTCTCGGCCTGCGGATCCATCAGCACGACGGGGATCTCGGCATCGTTGAGGGCGGCCAGCTGCGACGCCGTCGGAGAGATCAGTCCGAGCACCACGCCGGCCGAGCCGCGCCGGCGGATGCGCATCGGCCAGTCGTCGTCGGGGGTGTCGCGCTCCTCGGTCAGCACGAGGTCGTAGCCGGCGGCGGCCGCGGCGCTGCGGGCGCCGGCCGTCACCTCGTCGGAGTACGCGTTGTGGAACCACCCGAGCACCAGGTCCACCAGACGCGCCGACCCCGGCGGTCGGCCGCCGGCGGCGGGGTCACGCGCATAGCCGAGGGCGCGGGCGGTCGCCAGCACGCGGCGTCGCGTCGCGGGCGCGAGGTCGCCGCGCCCGGAGAGCGCGCGGGACGCCGTCGCCACGCTGACCCCGGCCGCGGCCGCCACCGCGGCGAGGCTCACGCGTGAAGGCACGGCACCACTGTCGCGCATGCCGGAGGTTTTGCGCAACAGAGTCGCGACGCCCGGCCGGCGGTGGCATCGTCTGTGGCTGGAAAGGGCACACCCGATGACGACGACGACATCGCCGCTGCGGATCGCACTGATCGGCACCGGCTTCATGGGCCGCATGCACACCCATGCCTGGCGCACCGCGCCGCGCTTCTTCGACCTCCCGCTGACACCGGAGCCGACCCTGCTCGTCGGGCACCGCCCCGACGCGACCGCAGAGGCTGCAGCCCGCTGGGAGTGGCCGGAGCACACGGTCGACTGGCGCGAGGCCGTCGAACGCGACGACATCGACGTGATCGACATCTGCACCCCCGGCCAGACCCACGCCGAGATCGCGCTCGCCGCCTTGGCCGCCGGCAAGCAGGTGCTGTGCGAGAAGCCGCTGGCCAACTCGGTCGCCGAGGCGGAGGAGATGACGGATGCCGCATCCCGCGCCGGAGTGATCGCGATGTGCGGCTTCAGCTACCGTCGCACTCCGGCATTGACCCTTGCGCGCGAGCTCATCGCGGCGGGTCGCGTGGGTGAGATCCGCCACGTGCGGGCGCAGTACCTGCAGGACTGGCTGAGCGACGCGGATGCGCCCCACACCTGGCGCCTGGACCGTGATCGGGCGGGTTCCGGGGCGCTGGGCGACATCGGGGCACACAGCATCGACACGGCCCAGTGGCTCACCGGCCAGGACATCACCGCGGTCTCGGCGACGCTGCGCACCTTCGTCACCTCGCGGCCCCGCCGCGGAGAGGTCGAGGGGCTGGGCGGCGTCGCCGCCGACACGTCCGACCGGCTCCCCGTCACCGTCGACGACGCCGCCGCGTTCACCGCCCGCTTCGACGGCGGCGCCCTCGGCGTCTTCGAGGCGACGCGCCTGGCGACCGGACGCCGCAACGCCAACCGCATCGAGATCAACGGCGACCGCGGCGCGATCGCGTTCGACTTCGAGCGGATGAACGAGCTCGAGGTGTACGACGCCGCCGCCGATGTCGCGCAGGGCTTCCGGCGCGTGCAGGTCACCGAGGCGCAGCATCCGTATGCCGGCGCGTGGTGGCCCGTCGGGCACGGACTCGGGTACGAGCACCTCTTCACGCACCAGGCCGTCGACTTCGTGCGCGCCGTCGCCGGTGAGATCCCGGTGTCGCCCACCTTCGCCGACGCGACCCAGGTGCAGCGCGTGCTCGCCGCGGTCGAGCAAAGCGCCGCGCACGACAGCATCCTGACGACGGTCGCCACGGGCGCCGCCGATGCCCCCGAACACCCCCTGGAAGGGAACCCCTCATGACCCGCACCGCCCTCGTCGTCCGCGGCGGATGGGACGGCCATCACCCGGTCGAGGCGACCGAGCTGTTCCTGCCGTTCCTCCGCGACAGCGGCTTCGACGTCACCATCGAAGAAGACCCGCAGGTCTACGCCGACGCCGACCGCATGGCCGCGACCGACCTCGTGCTGCAGTCGGTCACCATGTCGCAGGCCTCGAACGAGGCAGTGAAGGGCCTGCGCGAAGCCGTCGCGGCCGGCACGGGACTCGCCGGCTGGCACGGTGGCATCGCCGACTCGTTCCGCGCAAGCTCGGACTACCTCCAGCTCGTCGGTGGCCAGTTCGCGACCCACCCCTCCAAGCACCCCGACGAGGTGCACGGCGACCAGACCGACAACTACCTGGAGTACACGGTCGAGATCACCGACCTGGGCCGCCGGCACGAGATCACCGCCGGCATCGACGACTTCCGGCTCACGACCGAGCAGTACTGGGTGCTCCACGACGACCTCATCGACGTGCTCGCGACGACCACCCACCCGGTGCAGCCGTACCACCCGTGGCACCGGCCCATCACCTCGCCGGCCGTGTGGACACGGGACTGGGGCCAGGGCCGCGTCTTCGTGTCGACGCCGGGTCACAGCCTCGACGTGCTGCAGGACGCCAACGTCCGCACGATCATCGAGCGCGGCATCCTGTGGGCCGCGCGATGACCCCCGGCAGCGTCACCCCGGCCACCACGACCGACATCGGCATCGTCGGGCTCGGCGTCATCTCGCGCCAGTACCTCCAGACCCTCCTCGGAGTGGACGGGGTGCGGATCGCCGCCGTGGCCGACCTGGACGCGTCGCGGGCGCAGGCCGCGGCCGACAGCATCCCCGGGTGCCGTGCGCTCGGCACCGACGAGCTGCTCGCCGATCCCGGCGTCGGCACGGTCCTCAACCTCACCATCCCCGCCGCGCACGCCGAGGTGGCGCTGGCGGCCATCGCGCACGGCAAGGACGTCTTCGGCGAGAAGCCGCTGGCCGCGACGCTCGTGGACGCCACGCGGGTGATGGATGCCGCAGCCGCCGCGGGCGTCCGCGTCGGGAGCGCGCCCGACACGGTGCTCGGCACCGGTGTGCAGACCGCGCGCGCGGCGATCGACGAGGGGCGGATCGGGCGGCCGGTGTCGGCCTCAGCGATGTGGATCTCGGCGGGCCACGAGGCGTGGCATCCGCAGCCCGACTTCTACTACCGCGAGGGCGGCGGACCGCTGCTCGACATGGGGCCCTACTACGTCACGTCGCTCGTGCAGCTGCTCGGACCGGTCGAGGCGGTGTCGGGTGCCGCATCGCGGTCGCGCGACGTCCGTGTGATCGCCACGGGGCCGCGGGCCGGCGAGAGCATCGGGGTCGACGTCGACACCCACCTCACCGGCATCCTGCACCATGCGTCCGGCGCGATCTCGACCGTGACCATGAGCTTCGACGGCGTGCGGTCGACCGCGGCGCCGATCGAGGTGCACGGCGTCGAGGGATCGCTGATCGTGCCCGACCCCAACATGTTCGTGGGGGAGGTGCAGCTGCATCCCAGGGGCGGCTCGTGGGAGACGCTCGAGCCGTCGGCCGGGTACGCCGACGCCGGTCGGGGCATCGGCCTGCTCGACTTCGTCGCCGGCCACGATCGGGCGAGCGGGGCGATCGCGCTGCACGTCCTCGAGATCATGACGGCGCTGTCGGACTCGGCGGCATCGGGCGCGCGCGTGGCGTTGCGCACCACGGCCGAGCGCCCGTCCCTCGTTCCGCTGACCCCCGCATCCGAGTGGAGAAGCCTGTGACCACGGCCCGCGCCGTCATCGACCTCGACGTCCCCGGCGACGTCATCAGCCGCCACCTCTACGGCCACTTCGCCGAGCACCTCGGCCGCTGCATCTACGGCGGCTTCTGGGTGGGGGAGGACTCCGCGATCCCGAACGTGCGCGGCATCCGCTCCGACGTCGTCGAGGCTCTGCGGGCGCTCGACATCCCGAACCTCCGCTGGCCCGGAGGCTGCTTCGCCGACGAGTACCACTGGCGCGACGGCATCGGACCCCGCGAGGACCGGCCGCAGATGATCAACTCGCACTGGGGCGACGTCGTGGAGAACAACCACTTCGGCACGCACGAGTTCATGGACCTGTGCGAGATGCTCGGCGCCGACGCGTACGTCAACGGCAACGTCGGCAGTGGCACGGTGCGCGAGATGAGCGAATGGGTCGAGTACCTGACGCGCGACGGGGACTCGCCGATGGCGCGGCTGCGGCGCGAGAACGGGCGCGACGAGCCGTGGAAGGTGCCGTTCTGGGGCATCGGCAACGAGGCGTGGGGCTGCGGCGGCAACATGACCGCCGAGCAGTACGCACTCGAGGCGCGCCGGTACGGCACCTTCTGCCGCAACCACGGCGGCAACGAGCTGTACCGCATCGCCGCCGGCGCCTCCGACGACGACATCACGTGGACGCGCGCGCTCATGGAGTCGCTCGGCTGCCTGACGTGCGGCTCGCAGCCCGCGCCCGTGTTCCAGGGCGTCTCGTTCCACTACTACTCACATGCCGGCGGGGGCATCAACACCGAGTCGGCGACGTCGTTCGCGCCGGAGGAGTTCTACGGCACGATGCGCAAGGCACTCGACGTCGAGCGGGTCATCCGCCGGCACGAGGCCGTCATGGACTCGTACGACCCGGATCGCAAGGTGGGCCTCATCCTCGACGAGTGGGGCACCTGGTGGAACGTCGAGCCCGGCACCAATCCCGGCTTCCTGTTCCAGCAGAACACCGTGCGCGACGCGCTGGTCGCTGCCGTGCATTTCGACGCCTTCCACCGTCACGCGGGGCGCCTGAAGATGGCGAACATCGCGCAGACGCTCAACGTGCTGCAGGCGATGATCCTCACCGACGACGACGGCGCGATGGTGCTCACGCCGACGTACCACGTGTTCGAGATGAACCGCGGGCACCACGATGCGACCGCACTGGCCGCGCACGTGCTGTCGGCGCCCGTCGCCGCAGACGACGTGCCGGGCCTTTCGGTCTCGGCCTCGACACGCGACGACTCCGCGCTGGTGTCGCTGTCCAACCTGTCGCTCGACGCTCCGCTCGACGTGCGCGTCGACCTGCGTGGTCGCGGAGCGTCGGTGCGGCGCGCGCGCGTGCTGACGGGGACGGATGCCGCGGCCCACAACACTCCCGAGAACCCCGACGCCGTGGCGCCGGCGTCGCTCGAGACGTCGATCGAGGCGGGTGTGCTGACCGTGACGCTGCCCCCACACTCCTTCGCGACGGTGGAGCTCGACCTGGCCTAGCGGGCGAACGGCACGACGAAGGCCCCGCGGCGCGATGCCGCGGGGCCCTCTTCGCTGCAGACGGGCTCAGCGCACGGGCAGGGCGTCCTCGCCGGTCCGGACCGTCGAGGACGCGGCGCGGGGATCGGCCGACGTCACCACGTGCACGTCTCCGGTCAGCTCGACCTGGACCTCCGCGTCGCGCTGCGCGCACGACGGACCGACCCAGAGGTCGATCGCGCCCGGCTCGACGATGCGGCGACCCTCGCGCCCGGTGAACGCCAGGCGCGCTGCCGGCACGGCGAAGCGCACCGACACCGACTCGCCCGGCTCCAGCGGCACGCGCTGGTACGCGAGCAGCTGCGCGACCGGACGCGTGACCGACGCGACGGGGTCCCGCGCGTAGAGCTGCAGGACATCGGTCCCCGGCCGGTCTCCGGTGTTGGTGACCACGACCGAGACATCCAGGATGCCGTCGGTCGCGGCATCCGTCGCTCGCAGCGATGCGCGCTCGAACGTCGTGTACGTGAGACCGTGGCCGAACGGGAGGGCCGGGGTGTTGTCGGCGCTCGTGATCTCGGTCGGCCCGCCCAGCACCGGGTGGAGGTACGTGTACGGCTGCGCGCCCGCCGACCGGGGGAGCGACACGGGCAGATGCCCCGACGGCTGCGTGCGGCCGGAGAGGATCCCCGCGATGGCGGGGCCGCCCTCCTCGCCCGGGAAGAAGGCCTGCAGCACCGCGCTCGCGGCACCCGGCCCCTCGAGCATCCAGCCGATCGCGTACGGGCGTCCCGAGACCACGACGACGATGGTCGGCGTGCCCGTGGCGATGACCGCCTCGACGAGACGTCGCTGTGCGCCGGGCAGCTCGAGGTCGTCGACGTCGTTGCCCTCGCCCACGGTTCCGCGGCCGAACAGGCCGGCGCGGTCGCCGACGACGACGATCGCAGCATCGGCGGCGCCTGCCGCCTCCGCGGCCGCGGCGATCCCGCTCGTGTCGGGGTCCTCGACCTCGCACCCGCGTTCGACCACCACATCGGTGCCGGCGAACTCGCGGCGCACCGCCTCGGCGATGGTCGGCATCTCGAACCCGAGCGGCGTGCCGGGGTGATGCGCGAGCACGTGGTTCGCGAAGGAGTAGCACCCCATGAGCGATTCGGCGGAGTCGGCGTTCGGCCCGATGAGCGCGATCCGGCCCGGAGTCGCCAGCGGCAGCAGGCCGTCGTTGGTCAGCAGGACCACCGATTCCTCGGCGGTCCGCCGGGCCAGCGCACGCAGCGCGGGATCGTCGAGGTCGATCTCGGTGGGCGGTGACGCGAAGTCCTCATCGAGCAGGCCGAGCCGCTCCTTCTGCGCGAGCACGCGCAGCACAGCCCGGTCGACGAGCTCCACCTCCTCCGGGTGCGCGGCCAGCCTGTCCCGCAGCGGACCCGCGAAGGCGTCCGCGGTGGGCAGCTCGACGTCGATCCCGGCGCGCAGGGCCAGCACGGCCGCCTCGCCGAGATCTCCCGCGACACCGTGGAGCGAGTGCAGGAACGCCACCGAGAAGTAGTCGGCGACGACCGTGCCCTCGAAACCCCACTCGTCGCGGAGCAGATCCGTCAGCAGGGTCGGGTCCGAGGCGACGGGAACGCCGTCGATCTCGGCATACGAGTTCATGACCGACCGCACGCCGCCGTCGCGGATCGCCATCTCGAACGGCGGCAGCACCAGGTCCTGGAGCCGACGCCGGCCCATCTGAACGGGGGCGTGGTTGCGGCCCGCCTGCGAGGCGGAGTACCCGGCGAAGTGCTTCAGGGTCGCGTCGACCCCGGCCGACTGCAGGCCTCGCACGTACGCGGTGCCGATGGTGGCGACGACATAGGGGTCCTCGGCGATGCACTCGTCGACGCGGCCCCAGCGGGGATCGGTGATGACGTCGAGCACGGGGGCCAAGCCCTGATGGATCCCGAGCGCGGCCATGGACCGGCCGATGGCGGCGCCGAGCTCCTCAGTCAGCTCGGGATCGAAGGCCGCGCCCCATGCCAGCGGGGTCGGGAAGGTCGCGGCCTTCCACGCCGCGAGACCCGTGAGGCACTCCTCGTGCACGATCGCCGGGATTCCCAGGCGGGTCTCGGTGCGCAGGCGCCGCTGCTCCGCCCAGAGCCACTCGGCCCGCGCGATCGGCTCCACCGGCCGCGTGCCGTACACGCGGGTGAGGTGACCGAGGCCGTGGGCCGTCGCCTCCTCGTACGGACCGGTGTTGCCGCGTTCGCCGGCCATCGGCGCGACGACCTCGCCGCCCTTGTCGACCCAGTAGCCGACGAGCTGCGCGAGCTTCTCATCCAGCGTCATCTGCGCGTGGAGGGACTGCACCCGCGGTGAGACCGCGGGCATCACGACGTCGCTCATCCCTTGACCGCCCCCGTCAGACCGCCGACGATCCGCCGCTCGAACAGGCTGAAGAACACCAGCGCGGGCAGCATCGACAGCGAGGTGAAGGCGAGCACCTTGGCCGTGTCGACCGAGTACTGCGACGAGAACGCCTGGACACCCAGTGGGAGGGTGAACTGTGCTTCGTCGTTCAGGATGAACAGCGGCAGCAGGTAGCCGTTCCAGCTTCCGATGAACGCGAGGATGCCGACGGTGATGACGCCGGGCACCGCGAGCGGGAGCACCATCCGCCAGAAGAACGACAGGCGACCGCATCCGTCGATGTACGCGGCCTCCTGGATCTCGTCGGGGATGGCTTTCAGGAACGGCACGAGGATGATGATCGTGGTCGGCAGTGCGAACGCGATCTGCGGCAGGATGACCCCCGGCAGCGTGTTCATGAGCCCGAGGTTCCGCACCACGATGTACAGCGGCGTGATCGCCACCGTGATCGGGAACATCAGCCCGGCGGCGAACAGCGCGTACAGCGCCCCGCGGCCGACGAAGCTGTAGCGGGCGATCACGTAGCTCGCCATCAGGCCGAGCACCACCGCGCCGACCGTCGTCGCGAGGGCGACCATCGTCGAGTTCAGGACTTCGGTCCAGAACAGCCCGCTGGTCAGGACGTCGATGTAGTTCTGCGGGTTCCAGCTCACCGGCATGCCCGACGGGTCGACCGTGATCTCGGAGTTCGTGCGGAAGCCGCCGATGATGATGTAGAGCACGGGCCCGAGCATCAGCGCGATGATGACGAGCGCGATGAAGTAGACCGCCGGGCTGCCCCACGGGAGTTTGTTGACGTCGCGGCGGCGTCCGGGGACGGTGTCGCGAAGAGTGATGGTGCGGGTGCTCATCGAGTCCGTGGTGCTCACTTGACGCCCCTCTCTGTGATGGCCCCCGCGGTGTCACGGCGCAGGATCGTGCGCTGGTAGATCAGGGCGACCACCAGCGAGATGACGAAGATGACCACGGCGACCGCGCTGCCGTACCCGAAGTTCCCGGAGTTGCGTCCGGTCGCGACCATGTAGATCGCCATCGTGTTGGTGCCCGCGACGGACGACACGTACTGGCCCCAGATGATGTAGACGAGATCGAACAGCTGCAGCGCGCCGATGATGGACAGGAACGCCCAGATGCGCAGGGTGGGTCCGAGGAGCGGCAGCGTGATGGTCCGCTGGATCTGCCAGTACGACGCGCCGTCGATCGCGGCGGCCTCGTACAGCTCCTGGGGAATGCCCTGGAGTCCCGCGAGGAAGAGGATGACGGCGAAGCCGATGTACTTCCACGTGAGGATCGCCATCAGCGTCCAGATGGCGATGCTCGGGTCGGAGAGCCAGTCCTGTGCGAGCCAGGTCAGGCCGACCTTCTCGAGGAAGCCGTTCACCGCGCCATTGGTGGCCAGCATGAGGCTGAAGCCGGTGCCGACGATGACCTCGGCGATCACGTACGGGACGAAGATGAGCACGCGGATCAGGGACTGGCCGCGCATCCTGCGGTTGAGCAGCAGCGCCAGCAGGATGGCGATCGGGCCCTGGAGCACCAGGGACGCGACGACGATGAAGGCGTTGTGCCCCAGCGCCTGCTGGAAGATCGGGTCGGTGAAGATCGTGACGTAGTTCTGCAGGCCGATGAAGTCGGTCGCCGGGCCGAAGCCCGACCAGCGGAAGAACCCGTAGTACGCGGCCATGATGACCGGGAAGATCACGAAGCCGACGAAGAAGATCAGGGCCGGCCCCACCAGGATCATGACCTCGAGGCGGCCGGCCCAGCCTAGGCCTCGGGGGCGCCGGCGGCCCTGCGGCACCGACGGGGGCGGCGTGATGCCGCCCCCGTGGTGTTCTGCAAGACCGCGAGCGTCGGAAGACATCTCGCGGGTAGACACGATCAGCCCTGCTTGCCTGCCGCGTTGACCGCTGCGACGAGCTTCTCCGGGTCGCTGTTGCCGGCGAGCATGTCGACGACCGCGACGTTGAGCGCGTTGCCGACGTTCTGGCCCAGCACCGTGTCGAGCCACTGCGAGACGAACGGAGCGTTGTTGTACGCCTCGAGGATCTGCTGCAGGTACGGCTCGGTGACGGCTTCCTGCGCCACGGTGTTGACCGGCGGCGAGTTGAAGGCCTTGTAGTAGGCGGTCTGCTGGTCGGCGCTGGCGACGAAGTTCAGGAAGTCCGCGCACTCCTTCGGAGCATCGACCGAGCACGAGTACCCGTCGACGCCGCCCATCATCGAGCCCGGCTCACCGTCGCCGCCCGAGATCTCGGGGAAGGGGAACCATGCGAGGTCGGGAAGCGGCTTCTCGTCGGGCGTCAGCGACGCGATCACGCCCGGGTCCCACGCGCCCATGAGCTCCATCGCGGCCTGACGGTTGGCGATGAGGCCGGCCGAGCTGCCCGCTCCCTGCTGGGGCTCGGTGGTGAGGAAGCCGTCGTTGAACGGGTCGATCGCCGCGAAGTCCTGCAGGTCCTCACCGGCGCGCAGCCAGCACTCGTCGCTGAAGTCCTTCGTGTCGCCGGTCTCCTCGATGACCTCGGGGCTGCACTCGCGGATCGCGAAGAAGTAGTACCAGTGGGCGGCGGGCCAGGCGGCCTTGGCGCCGAGGGCGATCGGCTCGATGCCCGTTTCCTTGAGGCTCTCCACCGCGCCCTTGAGGTCGTCGATGGTCGCGGGAGCCTCGGTGATGCCGGCCGCGTCGAAGGCGTCCTGGCTGTAGAAGAAGCCACCCGGCAGCACCGAGAGCGGCATCGCCCACACCTTGTCCTGGTACGTCTCGGCCGCGAACGAGCCCTCGGGGATCTCGCTCTTGATGTCGTCCGAGATGGCGTCGGTCAGATCCATCAGCTGGCCGGCGTTGACCATCGCGGTCATCTTGCCGCCACCGCGCTGGAGGAAGATGTCGGGCGCGTCGCCCGCGTTCAGCGCCGTCTGCAGCTTTCCGTCCATGTCCTCGTTCTGGACCGACTGCATCTTGATCGTGACGCCCGGGTTCTCGTCCTCGAACGCGGCGATCGCGTCCTTCCAGAACTGCTGGCCGGGGCCGGTCGTCGAGTTCTGCCAGAGCGTCATCTGGACGTCGCCGTCGCTGTTCTCGCCCGAGCCGCCGGCACTGCAGCCGGCGAGCGCAAGCGCGCCGACGACGAGTGCTGCGGAACCCGCGAGGATTCTCTTGCCCATCATGTGATTCCCGTTCTCTTCATCGAGGAGCACCTCTGCTCCGGGGTGCGGTTCGGCGCGATCGGGTCGCGCACTGCTCGGCGCTGCGACCGAGCAAGCAAAAGTGTGCGTGCGCAACAAATAGTTTGTCAAACGTTTTCGAAAACGGTTTCCATGCCGTTACGCTATCGAGATCATGAAGCGTCGTCCCACCATCACGGATGTCGCCGCTGCGGCCGGCGTCTCCGTCGCGACCGTGTCGAAGGCGGTCAACGGCCGCTACGGCGTGGCCAGTGAGACGGCGGACCGCGTCCTCGCCGTGGTGGCGGAGCTCGGCTACGAGTCCAGTCTCATCGCCAGCAGCATGCGCTCGCGTACGACCGGTGTGATCGGCGTGCTGGTCGCCGATTTCGAGCCGTTCAGCGCGGAGATCCTGAAGGGCGTCGGGCAGGCGCTGCGCGACTCCCGCTACGACCTCCTCGCCTACTCGGGGTCGCACGGCTCGGCGGAGGGATGGGAGCGGCGATCGCTGTCGCGCCTCAGCGGCACCCTGATCGACGGCGCGATCATGGTGACCCCCACGGTGGTCAACGTGGGCGCCGAGGTGCCCGTGGTCGCCATCGATCCGCACACGGGACCGGCCGATCTGCCCACCGTCGAGTCCGACAGCTACGGCGGCGCACTGCAGGCGACGCGTCATCTGCTCGATCTCGGTCATACCCGCATCGGCTTCATAGCCGGCCGGCCCGACCTGCGTTCGTCGATCGCCCGTGACGCCGGGTACCGGCGGTCGTTGACGGATGCCGGCATCCCGGTGGATCCCGCCCTCGTCGGCTCGGGCAGCTACCGTCAGGACGCCGTCCGTGTCGCCGCGCTCGAGATGCTCCGCCGCGGCGATCGCCCCACGGCGATCTTCGCCGCCAACGACATCTCGGCGATGGAGATCGTCAAGGTCGCGGCCGAGCTGGGGATCGCGGTTCCTCGTGACCTCTCCGTCATCGGGTTCGACGACATCCCCGAGGCGTCCAAGGCGGCACCGGCCCTGTCGACGGTCCGCCAGCCGATGCAGACCCTGGGTGCCGAGGCGGCGCGGCTGCTGCTCACCCTGATGGACGGCGAGGTGCCGGCGGCGACGCACGTGACGCTGCCGACGCGGCTCATCCCGCGGGGGACGACCGCGCCGCCGCTCTGACCGCGGCCGGCTCTGTGGCTCAGTGCGGCGCGCTCATGCAGCGCAGCTCGGCCGAGGCGACTCAGTTCAGCGCGACGCCCGCCGGGTCGCGCAGGAGCTCCGCGAAGGCGGCCTCGGCGGCGCCGATGAGCAGGCGGTCCTCGGCGAGTGCCGCCGGCCGGATCTCGAGGTCTTCACCGTTCGCGGGCATGGTCTGAGCGGTGACCGCGTCGGTGAACCCGTCCAGATCGTCGGTGGCGAGCATCGCGAGGAAGCCGCCCAGCACGACGACTCTCGGGTTCAGCACGTTGACCGCGTTGGCCAGCGCGGTGGACAGGATGCGGCGCTGCCGAGCGATCTCGTCGCGCACCTCGGGCGCGCCGGCCGCGCGCAGCATCTCGGCGAGGGTCGGCTCGTCGGCGTTGTCGCGACCGAGGACGGCGAGCAGGCGCGCGCGGCTCACCTCGTCCTCGAGGACGCCGGCGCTCGCGCGCCGATCGTCGCTGGATGCGATGCCGGGGCGGTTCTGCCCGAACTCGCCGGAGTAGCCGGAGGCGCCGGCCACCGGCATCCCGTGCACGATCAAGCCGCCGCCGATACCGCTCGCACCGCCGTTGAGGTAGACCACGTCGTCGATGCCGCGGGCGGCGCCGAACAGGTGCTCGGCGAGGACGCCCAGCGCCGCGTCGTTGCCGACGACGGTGGGCAAGCCGGTCGCGGTCTCGATGAGCTCGCGCAGCGCGGTGTCGGTCCACCGCAGGTGCGGGGCGTCCCGCACGAGGCCGTCGGAGGCCCGCACGAGCCCGGGCACGGCGACGCCGATCCCCGCGATCGCCGCGTCGGCGAGGTCGTCCTGGCGCCAGGCGTCGATCCGCTCGCCGATGAGCTGCGCCGTCCCCTCGGGGCCCAGCAGCCCGGTCATCTCGAGGCGCTCACGGCGCCGTACCGTGCGATCCAGCCCGACGGCCGCCATCGTGAGGGCGTCGACCTCGGGGTTCACGGCGATCGTCACGACGCGGGGGTGCGGGGCCACGAGCGGAGAGGGCCGGCCGACGCGACGGCTGGGGTCGGGGGCACGTTCCTCCACGACTCCGAGGGCGACGAGGTCGCCCACGAGGTCGGCGATCGTCGAGCGATTGAGGCCTGTCGCTCCGGTCAGTGTCGCGCGCGAGACGGGTCCATCGAGGTGGGCGAGGCGCAGCAGCCGCGACAGATTCGCTTGGCGACTGCCGACCGGCTCGTTCATACCCTCACTGTAGAGGCCGATCCGCGACGCGATCGCGCGGTGGACGCCGCAGACTTTCTGGTATAGGTTGTCGTCAGCAACATTTCTCGCAAAGGAGCGTCATGCCCACGCAGTCCACCGGACCGACCCCCACCCGCGCCGACAAGTTCTCGTTCGGTCTCTGGACCATCGGCTACAACGGCACCGATCCCTTCGGCGGACCGACCCGCCCGGCCCTCGATGTCGTCCACGCCGTCGAGAAGCTCGCCGAGCTCGGCGCCTACGGCCTCACCTTCCACGACGACGACCTGTTCGCCTTCGGCTCCACGGATGCCGAGCGCCAGACGCAGATCGACCGCCTCAAGGGCGCGCTGGCCGACACCGGCCTCATCGTGCCGATGGTGACGACCAACCTGTTCTCGGCCCCCGTCTTCAAGGACGGCGGCTTCACCTCGAACGACCGGCAGGTGCGACGCTTCGCGCTGCGCAAGGTCTTCCGTCAGCTCGACCTCGGCGCCGAGCTGGGCGCCAAGACCTTCGTCATGTGGGGCGGCCGCGAAGGTGCCGAGTACGACTCGGCCAAGGACATCCGCGCCGCGCTCGAGCGCTACCGCGAGGCCGTGAACCTGCTCGGCGACTACGTCACCGACAAGGGCTACGACATCCGCTTCGCGATCGAGCCCAAGCCCAACGAGCCGCGCGGCGACATCCTGCTGCCCACGCTCGGGCACGCCATCGCGTTCATCGACTCGCTGGATCGCCCCGAGCTCGTCGGCCTCAACCCCGAGGTCGGCCACGAGCAGATGGCGGGCCTCAACTTCGCCGCCGGCATCGCTCAGGCGCTGTACCACGGCAAGCTCTTCCACATCGACCTCAACGGTCAGCGCGGCATCAAGTACGACCAGGACCTCGTGTTCGGCCACGGCGACCTGCACAACGCGTTCGCCCTCGTCGACCTGCTCGAGAACGGCGGCCCCGGCGGGGTCCCGTCCTACGACGGCCCGCGTCACTTCGACTACAAGCCGTCGCGCACCGAGGACGAGGCCGGGGTCTGGGACTCGGCCGCCGCCAACATGCGCACGTACCTGCTGCTCAAGGAGCGCGCCGCGGCCTTCCGCGCCGACCCCGAGGTGCAGGAGGCGCTCGAGACCGCGCGCGTCGCCGAGCTGTCGATCCCGACGCTCAACGAGGGCGAGTCGTACGACGACTTCCTCGCCGACCGCTCCGCGTACGAGGAGTTCGACGCCGACGCCTACCTCGGCGGCAAGGGCTTCGGCTTCGTCCGCCTGCAGCAGCTCGCGACCGAGCACCTGCTCGGCGCACGCTGACCCGTCGGTCCCACACGCACACACACCGTTGACTTGCCCCATATGTCCGCGACACGCCAGGCGTGTCGTACATATGGGGCAAGTCACGGTCTAGGCAGGAGAAGCAATGACGCTGGTCATGGGAGTCGACTCGTCGACGCAGTCGTGCAAGGTGCTGGTGACGGATGCCGCGACCGGCACGGTCGTGAGGCAGGGGCGCGCCTCGCACCCGGACGGCACGTCGGTCGATCCCGACGCGTGGTGGACGGCGCTGCAGGCGGCGATCGCCGATGCCGGCGGCGTGGACGACGTCGAGGCGTGGGCGGTCGGCGGGCAGCAGCACGGCATGGTCGCCCTGGACGCTGACGGCCGCGTGATCCGCGACGCCCTGCTGTGGAACGACACCCGCTCGGCGCAGGCCGCGGCCGACCTCACGGCGGAGTTCGGCGCCGAAGAGCTCGCGCGGCGCACGGGACTCGTGCCCGTGGCATCCTTCACGATCACGAAGCTGCGCTGGCTCCGCGATCACGAGCCCGACAACGCGGCACGCGTGGCCGCCGTCGCCCTCCCGCACGACTGGCTCACCTGGCGCCTGCGCGGCTTCGGTCCCGCCGGCGAGTCGCCGCGCGGACCGGTGCTCGACGAGCTCGTCACCGACCGGTCGGACGCCTCGGGCACCGGGTACTGGAATCCCGCGACCGGCGGCTACGACCGCGAGCTGCTGACCGCCGCGCTCGGTCACGATGCGCTGCTGCCGCGTGTGCTCGGGCCCGACGAGTGGGTGACGGATGCCGCGGGCCGGCGCGTCGGCGGCGGCGCCGGCGACAACGCGGGCGCGGCGCTCGGGCTCGGTGCGGGCCCCGGAGACGTCGTGGTCTCCATCGGCACGAGCGGAACCGTGTTCGCGGTGAGCGAGGAGCGCACGATCGACCCGACCGGCACCGTCGCGGGGTTCGCCGACTGCACCGGACGGTTTCTGCCCCTGGTCGCGACACTCAACGCCGCGCGCGTGCTGGACGCGATCGCCCGGGTGCTCGGCGTCGACCACGCCGAGCTCTCGCGGCTGGCTCTCGCCGCGCAGCCGGGCGCGGCGGGCCTGCAGCTGGTGCCGTACTTCGAGGGCGAGCGCACCCCGAATCTGCCCGACGCCACGGCGTCGCTCACCGGCATGACGCTCGCGTCGACGACCCGCGAGAACCTCGCCCGGGCCGCCGTCGAAGGCATGCTGTCAGGGCTCGCGGCCGGGCTCGCGGCGCTGCGCGGGCTGGGCGTTCCGCTCGAGCGCGCGCTGCTCATCGGCGGTGGCGCGCAGTCCGAGGCGGTGCGCCGGATCGCGCCGCTGATCCTGGGCCTGCCCGTCGAGGTGCCCGAGCCGGGCGAGTACGTGGCGCTCGGCGCCGCGCGGCAGGCGGCATCCGTCCTCGCTGTGTGATCTCAGCCGGGAAGGAAGACGGCACGCGCCGCCGAGCCGATGCGTACCGTATTCAGGATCACTGGCGCGGACTCGACGCCGCTTCCGCCGATTTCCGCGGGAGTCGCCGCACACCCCGTGCAACGCTCCTGAGTTCGGTACGTGAACGGGAGAGAATGCGGGTATGGATGCCGCGGCCGACGCAGACGAAGAACTCGACGCGATCGCGGCCGAGCTGTACGTCCTGCCGCCGTCGGAGTTCACCGCGAAGCGCAACGCGCGGGCCGGCATGGCGGCCGGCCCCCTGGCGAAGCGGATCAAGGCGCTGCGCAAGCCCACCGTCGCCGCCTGGGCGGTGAATCTGCTGGCACAGGACGGCCAGCTCGCCGACGCGGTCGAGCTGTCGGCGGCGCTGCGCGAGGCGCAGGACGACCTCGACGCGGCCGAGCTCGGCCGTCTCGGCAAGCAGCGACGGCAGCTCGTCGCGGCGCTCGCGAAGCAGGCCGTCGGGCTCGCGCAGGACGCGGGCGGCACCCTGAGCGCTGCGGCGCAGGAGGACGTCGCGACGACGATCAACGCCGCCGTGATGGATGCCGCGGCCGCCGCCGCGGTGCTCACCGGCCGCCTCGTCACGGCGCTGGAGGCCGGCGACATCGAGCCCGGCGCGCTTGCTGAGGCGGTCGGGGGATCGGTCCCCGGCGTCGAAGCACCGCCACCGCGTGACGACCTCGCGGAGCGGCGCGCCCGCAAGGCGGCCGAGAAGGCCGCGCGGGAGGCGGAGCGGCTCGCCAACGAGGCCGAGCGGGAGCTCGCACGCGTCGACGCGCGCCGCGCCAAGGCGCAGGAGCGGGTCGACCATGTGCGCGAGAGGATCGACGACCTCCGCCGCGACCTCGCCGCCCTCGAGAAGGACGAGCAGGCAGCGGCCGAGAAGCTCGACGCGATCGAGGGCGAGCGCGCGGATGCGGCGACCAAGGCCCGCGATGCGGCGAAGGAGTCCGAGCGCGCCCAGGCCGCGCTCGACGACGCGTGAACCGCCGCGCGGCGCAGGGCCGCGGCATCCGTCTTTCACAGGACTCTCGTAGGCCCGCCGCCTAGCGTCGATCGCATGGCGACTCCCGCACCATTGGTGCCCGCGACGGCGTCCGACGAGGGTGAGATCACGGTCTCGCCGAGCGAGCTGAGGGAGCTGCGCGACGAGCTGCAGCGCTTCATGATGGAGTACCGCTTCGGCCTGCAGGAGGTCGAGACGAAGATCGGCATCCTGCGCGACGAGTTCCTGCTCACCCACGACTACAACCCGATCGAGCACGTCTCGAGCCGCGTGAAGTCGCCCGACAGCCTCGTGGAGAAGGTGCAGCGCAAGGGCATCGACGGCGACTTCGCGTCGATCCGGAGCAGCATCACCGACATCGCGGGCATCCGCATCACCTGCAGCTTCACCGCCGACGTCTACCGTCTGTTCGACCTGCTGACCGCCCAGGACGATGTGCGGGTGCTGCAGGTCAAGGACTACATCGCCCAGCCCAAGCCCAATGGCTACAAGAGCCTGCACGCGATCCTCGAGGTGCCGGTGTTCCTCTCGACCGGTCGTATCGAGGTGCCGGTCGAAGTGCAGTTCCGCACCATCGCCATGGATTTCTGGGCGAGCCTCGAGCACAAGATCTACTACAAGTACGCCACGCAGGTTCCGAACGAGCTGCTGGAGAGCCTCAAGGACGCCGCGGACACCGCTGCCGAGCTGGACGCCCGCATGGAGCGCCTTCACCGGCAGATCAAGGGCTCCAGCGCCGGGCAGGCGGCGCCGGTCGCCGTGCGCGAGATCACGGGCGCTCCCGCTGCGGCGGCGGGCGATCCGGATGCCGCGACCCGGCCGCGCGACGACCGCGGGGTGCGCGCGGTCTGACGCGCGTTTCGTCTCGCTCGTTCCTCGCTCGCTCAACGACCGGGGCGAGAGGGATCGGTCGCTCACCGACCGGGGCGAGACGTATCGGTCGCTCACGGACGGAGGAGAGACGTACCGGTCGTTGAGCGAGGGAGCGCTAGCGACCGAGACGAAACGCCTCGGGCCCACGGCGGCGTTTCGTCTCGCTCGTTCCTCGCTCGCTCAACGACCGGGGCGAGACGTATCGGTCGCTCACCGACCGGGGCGAGACGTACCGGTCGCTGAGCGAGGGAGCGCCGGCGACCGAGACGAAACGCCTCGGACCCACGGCGGCGTTTCGCCGCGCAGGACTCTTCCGTCGGCTCAGCTCGCGAGGACGGCGCCCGTCCCGGCGAGGTACTCCTCGACGTCGCGCGGACCGAAGACGGCGGTGTTCGCGATGTATCCCTGCGCGAGGGACACGATCGACCGCGCCGTCTCTGCGGCGAGAGCTTCCGCCGGATCCGGGTGTGCTGACGCTTCGAACGACGCATCCGACGCCGGGACCGCGACCGACCCTGTCTGCGTGCGCGCCCACGGGCCGATCGCGTGGGTCAGGGCCGCTCGCAGGCGTCCGGCGGTGCGGAGCATCTCGTCGTGCAGGCCCGGCTCGACCATCGCCTCGCCCCAGAACTGCAGGACCAGCGCGGTCGACAGTCCGGACTCGCTGAACGTCGACAGCATGCCGCGCAGCGCCTGGCGGGGTGTGACGATCTCGTCGCGGTCGCCGGCGGCCTCCAGTGCGTCCAGGCGCGGCAGCAGGAAGCGCCCCACGACGTAGCGGGCGAGTTCCACCTTGTTCGAGAAGTGCGAGTAGATCGCCCCCGTCGACAGACCCGACTCCTCGACGATGTCGGCGATCGAGGTGTCGCGCACGCCGTTGCGCTCGAGCACCCGCAGCGCGGCCCGCCCGATCTCGTCGCGGCGGGCTTCGCGATAGGCGTCTGTCACCTTGGGCATGGAAACAGAATAGCCATTCTGTTATGGTGACAAACAGAACAGCCATTCTTTTTACCCCGCCACTCTTCTCAAGGAGGCCGCGATGTCCCTTCATCGCGAGGCCCGGCCGAACCCGGCCCGCCCCACCCGCTGGCCCGTCGCTGCGGCGTTCGGGCTTCTCGGATCGGTCATCGTCGCCATCATCGTGATGGCGTTCGTGTGGCCGGCCGCCACGGCGCAGCCGCAGAATCTGCCCGTCGGCATCTCCGGACCGGCCGAGGCCGTCAGCGCGGTCGAAGACAAGCTCGCGGCACAGGACCCCGCACCCTTCGACCTCAGCGAGGTCGGCTCGCGCGACGACGCCGTGTCGCAGATCGAATCCCGTGAGCTCTACGGCGCCATCCTGCTCGGCGACGAGCCCGAGGTGCTGATCGCGACCGCCGCAAGCCCGGTCGCCGCGCAGGCGCTCCGCGGTGTGGCGACCCAGCTCCAGGCGCAGATCGACACCGCCGCCAAGACGGCGCTCACCGACCAGCTCACCGCGATCGTCGGCGCGCTGAAGTCCGGTCAGATGCCCCAGCTGCCCGAGGGCGCTGCGGGTGGCCCGCCGGAGATCCCCACCGTGACCGTGACCGACGTCGTGCCGCTGGCGGAGGGCGACAGCACGGGCGCCGGGCTCGCGGCATCCGTCTTCCCGCTCGTGCTGGGTGGCATGCTCGGCGGCATCCTGCTGACCCTGCTGGTGCAGGGCGTCGTGCGGCGGCTCATCGGGCTCGTGGTCTTCGGGGTCGCCGCCGGCGCGCTGATCACCCTCGTGATGCAGACGTGGTTCGGGATGCTGACGGGCGACTGGTTGCTGAACGCCACCGTCATCGGCCTCGGCGTGAGCGCCACGTCCGCGCTCATCATCGGCCTCGCGGCCCTGATCGGTCCTCCCGGTATCGCTGTCGGCGCCATCATCACGATGTTCATCGCCAACCCGATCGCCGGTGCGGCGCTGCCTCCGCAGTTCCTGCCGGAGCCGTGGGGAGCGGTCGGCCAGTTCTTCGTGCCGGGCGCGTCGGCCACGCTGCTGCGGTCGGTGATGTACTTCCCGGATGCCGCGACCGCGGCGCAGTGGATCATCCTCAGCGCCTGGCTCGTGGGCGGTGTCATCCTCGCGCTCATCGGGCACCAGCGCACCCGCGCCGAGCTCACCCCGCCGGAGCGCCAGCTCGAGCCCGCCGAGCACCTCGAGGCTGCGGACGAGCGCGAGCCCGCGGCGCAGCTCTCACACTGACGGGCGTGTGATCCGGCGCGACCGGCGCCGGATCACGGGCCCGTTCGGGCGACGCGGAGGGCGCCGCTGCGCGTGTGCCCGCGCGAGATGGGCGCCCCGCGCGGCGCGGCGACGCACCATCGCTAGTCTGTTCGCGTGGATGACCTCGAGCCGACACTGCTGGTGATACCGCTGCTGGCGGTCCTGGCGCCGCTGCTGACACGAGGGCTCGGGCGATGGATCCGCATCCCGGTGGTCGTCTTCGAACTGCTGCTCGGCATCCTCGTCGGTCCCGCCCTCCTCGGCTGGGCCGCACCGTCCGAATTCATCCAGGCGCTCTCGGAGTACGGGCTGGCGATGCTCTTCTTCGTCGCGGGCACCGAGATCCAGTTCGGCTCGTTCCGCGGACGCCTGGGCCGGCGCGCGTCGCTCGGCTGGCTGATCAGCCTCGCCGCGGGCATCGCCGCCGGGTTCCTGCTGGCGCCGGGCGAGGCGGCGATCGTCATCGGCGTCGCGCTCTGCTCGACTGCGCTGGGCACCCTGCTGCCCATCCTGCGGGACGCCGGCGAGCTGCCCACGCCGTTCGGTCAGGCGGTCGCCGCGATCGGCGCGGTGGGGGAGTTCGGACCCCTCATCGCCATCTCGATCTTCCTGGGTGGACGTGAGCCCGGCGTGTCGACGGTGGTGCTGGCGCTCTTCGCGCTGCTGGCCGGCCTGGCGATCTGGCTCGCCTTCAAGATGCCGCGCGGAGCGATGCACGCCTTCGTGAGCTCGACCCTGCACACCTCGGGGCAGTTCGCGATCCGGGTCGTGTTCCTGATCCTCGCGGCCCTCGTCTCGCTCAGCATCGTGCTCGACCTCGACATGCTGCTGGGCGCCTTCACCGCCGGCATCGTCTGGCGTCTCGTCATGCGCGACGCCACCGAGGCCGACCGCGAAGCCGTCGAGAGCAAGATCGAGGGCGTCGCCTTCGGGTTCCTGGTGCCGGTCTTCTTCATCTACACGGGTGTGACGTTCGATCTGCAGGCGCTCTTGGAACAGCCCCAGCTCTTCCTGCTGCTTCCCGTCGGCCTCGTCGCCCTCCTCATCGTGCGCGGACTGCCGTCGATGCTCGCCGCCCCCGTCGGGTCCACCCGGCGCGAACGTCTGTCCATCGCCCTGCTGGGTGCCACCGCCCTCCCGATCATCGTCGCGGTCACGGCGATCGGCGTGGACGAGGGCATCCTCACCACCACGCACCAGGCGGTGCTGATCGCCACCGGCATGCTCTCGGTGCTGCTGTTCCCGCTCATCGGCATGGCACTGCGCGGCGACAAGGTGAAGGCCGGCTCGGCTCTGCAGGACGACATGGCGTGAGCACCGCCGCGCTCTTCGACGCCGCTCGCGCCCGCCTCGCGGAGGCGCCACGGGAAGCGCTCGGCGAGCTCGTGGTGCCGCGGCGCGTCCTCGGTGTGGCCCGGGCCCCGCGGGTCGAACGTCGGGGGGAGGCCTGGCACCTCGGCGTGCTGCTGCTGACGGACGACGCCGTGCTGGCGACGGGTGAGATCGTCCGTGCGCGGCAGGAGGCCCGTCGCGGCTACACCGCCGAGTCTCAGCGGCAGCGCGCCGAGCTCGCCGCAGCGGCGCGCCGCGGCGGCTTCACCGAAGGCGAGACGGTGCATCTGGGATGGCGGATGCTGCAGCCCGCCGTCGTCGACGCCGGCGGCGAATCCGGACCCCTCGCCGCGGTCGGCGGGGTTCCGAGCGTGCGCTGGAGCACCGCCGGCGGCCTGATGCCACTGGAGACATACCTCGCCGACCGGGCGGCACTGCTGCTCGATCCCCCGCGAGGCGCGTAGGGCGAGGCCCGTGAGCCGAGGCGGTGCGCAGCGTGCCGCTACCCGCCGGGGCGCGGCCTGTCAATACGCTCAGCCGCTCCCCGGGCGCACCGTACGGTGTGGGCATGGCCGCTCGGGATCTCACACGTCAGATCGTCGTCATCAGCGCGTTCTGCTTCATGATCATCGCCGCGATGGTGGGCACCGGCCTGTTCGGCGGCACGCCGGTGCAGGACCTGCAGAACGGCGCGCTCGACGAGGACGGCTCGTATCTCGCCCCCGCCAGCCCGGCCTTCTCGATCTGGTCGGTGATCTACGTCGGTCTGTTCGCGTACACGATCTGGCAGGCGCTGCCGCGGCAGCGGGCGAGCGAGCGGCAGCGCGCGCTCGGCTGGCTCATCGCGGGCACGATGGTGCTGAACGGCCTGTGGCTCGTGATCGCGCAGTTCGGTTCGCTCGCGCTGACCGTGCTCGCCATCATCGTGCTGCTGGCGGTGCTCGGGGTCACCTTCCACCGCACGGTCATCGAGCCGCCGGACGGCTGGGTCGACAGACTGCTCGTCGACGGCGTCACGGGCCTGCACCTGGGCTGGGTGACGCTGGCCACCGTCGCGAACATCACGGCGTGGCTGACGTCGATCGCGCCCCCCGAGTGGGGGGATGCCGCCGACCTCTGGGGCGTCATCGTGCTCATCGTCGTCGGGGTGGTGGGGCTCGGCATCGAAGCGGCCAGCCACTGGCGATTGGCGCCCGCGCTCGCTCTGGCGTGGGGGCTGAGCTGGCTCGCAGTCGCCCGGCTCACCGGCGAGCCGTCCAGTTCCGCGATCGGCGTGACGGCGCTCATCGTCGCCGGCCTGATCCTCGCCGCAGGGGTCATCGGCACCGTTCTGCGCGAGGTGACCGCCCTCCGTAACGCCGAGGCGTGAGTCAGACCGACGAGAATCGGTCGGCGAACGCGCGCAGCAGTCGGGCAGGCTCCGTGACGGATGCCGCGAGCACGCGCCCCGCGATGGCGTCGTAGTGTGCGGACTCGAAGTAGCCGTCGTCGCGGTACACCGCCATGCGCTCCGTGAACGCCTTGGCGGTCGGCTCAGGGTGGAACTGCGTGGCGTAGAGCCTGTCGCCCACCCGGTACGCCTGGACGGGGCATCCGTCGTTCGATGCCAGCAGAACCGCGCCATGGGGCAGCTCCTCCGTGCCCTCCTTGTGGGCCGTGAGCGCGGTGAAGCGGCTGGCGAGACCCCCGAACACCGGGTCGGTGCGGGCGGCATCGCCGAGCTCGACGGTGACCGGGCCGGTGTCCTCGGGGAAGGCCCGGCTCACGATGCCGCCCAGCGTGCGCGTGGCGACGCCGATGCCGTAACAGGTGAAGAGCGCGGCGGGTCCCATGCCCGATGCGGTGTGCTCGGCGATTCGCGCGAGGTCGCCCTCGAGGCGGCGCTGCGCGTCGGTCTTCGTCGACTCCGGGTCGGTGACGTTGAACGGGCTGCCGCCGATGAGGAAGCCGGCGTAGCGCTCGAAGGCGTCGTCGGGCAGCGCTTCGCGCACCAGGTCATGACGCGCGAGCCGGCTCTCGTCGAGGCGCATCGCCGCCCGGAACGACTCGTATTCGGCGGCGGCCGCGCCCACCTGCGGGCGCACGCAGACATAGAGCAGCGGCGCGGTCGTCATGCAGGAATTCTAGGTCTCCGGTCGCAGAGCGAGCGAAAGAGGCGACATCCGCTGTCTTCATCCGGGAATCGTGTATCAAACCCGCACTATCGCGCTCGGGCATGGTGTGGACAGAATGGGCGCTATGACGCAGGCCGGCGCCGAGGCTGGGGCCCCGCAGCCAGACGATCCGCGTGACGCAGCAGCGGCGCGCGGTGAGGCGACGGGGCGCGTCGACTCTGCGCAGCCGGCGCGATGGGAACGCGCCGCCGCACTCTTCGTGCGGTGGCGTGAAGGTGACAGCCGTGCGATGGACGAGCTCGTCCGCCTGATGACGCCGCCGCTGTGGCACGTCGTGCGGGCGTACGGAGTCGACCCCGCGCTGGCACAGGACGTCGTGCAGACGACCTGGCTGACGCTCGTACGCCGTCACGAGACCATCAACGACCCGCTCGCGGTGTCGGGATGGCTCACGATGTGCGCGCGCCGTGAGGCGTGGCGCGTCGGCAAGCAGCATCGGCGCGCCGATGCCACCGAGGCCGAGACGCTCGAACCCCACCTGCCTGTCCACGAATCCGCCGAGCAGACCGCCGCGCAGGACGACGAGACCCGTCGCCTCTGGACAGCGGTCGCCACGCTCAACGATCGATGCCAGCGTCTGCTGCGGATCGTCGCGTTCGAGGACCGCCCCGACTATGCCCGCATCGCAGAGGATCTTGCGATGCCCATCGGATCGATCGGACCGACCCGCCAGCGCTGCCTCGCGAAACTTCGCGCCGTCCTCGAGGGCGACGGATGGAGAGGTGACGACGATGGACACTGAGGACTTCGCGGCAGACGCCGCGCTCTTCGCACGAATGCGCCGGATGTGGGAGGACGTCGATCCGGTGCCCGCCGGACTGGTCGACCGCATGGTCGCCGCGGTCGCCGTCGAAGACCTGTCGCGCGAGTACGCCCTGCTGACGCTGGTCGAGGGCACGCTGGCCGCCGTCCGCGGCGAGACCGACACCGCGACGCTCCAGTTCAGCGACGGCACGACCAGCGTGCTCCTGCACGTCACCGCCACGGAGGACGGCGGCAGACGCGTCGACGGATGGGTGGATGCCGCGGCTCTGGCCATCCGGCTGGTGCAGGCCGACCGCGAGTGGTCGGCCGAACCGGGCGAGCACGGACGCTTCGCCTTCGACGAGGTCACGCCTGGGGTGGCGCGACTTCGCCTGGTCGTGCGGGACGCCGACGGCGCCCTGTGCGACTTCCAGACCCCGCAGTTCGAAGTCTGACGAGATGACGGATGCCTCGGCCGAGGCATCCGTCTCGACCGCTGAGTACAGAGCCTTTCGCGAGAGGGAACGATGGCCAACCCGAATCTCAATGCCCGCCCGCCGCGCCTCGGATGGCGCGAGCGTGAAGCCCGCCACGTGCGCGGCGCTCTCCTCGACCCGGGGCTCGTCGCGCCGGGCGAGGCCTCGCCCACGCTGTATGAAGCCGACGTGCTGCTGATCACAGCGCAGGCGCAGACCACCCAGCGCGGCGTGGCCGCGCCACCGACGCTCGATTCCGTCGCCGCCGGACTGGGCTGGGTCCTCACGCCCGAAGACCTGGAGGATCCCGTTCCCCCGCGTGGAGCAGGCAAAGGCCTGGCGCGCTCGGCCGCGTCCGGGCGCCGGCGCGGCAAAGCGACCACCCGCCGGGTGCGGATCGCCCTGGCTCAAGCGGCACCCTCGGGCAAGCCGGAGACACCGCCCGACGCCTGGCGGCTGCTCGTGGAGGCGCGCCGCAAGGGCATCACCGGCCTCGGCCTCAACCACATCCTGACCACGGACGCGCTCGGCTCGAACCCGTTCACGGGCAATCCGTTCACCGGCAATCCGTTCACGGGCAATCCCTTCACCGGGAACCCGTTCACCGGCAATCCGTTCACGGGCAACCCCGCGGGAATGGGGGGTTATGCGTTTCCCGGCCTGGGGGGCCGCCAGCCGGTCGCCTATGTCGGCCCTGATCTGCCCCAGCCCACGCTCGCTGAGGCCGAACGGCCGGTGGTCGCGATCCTCGACACCGGATGTGGCGAGCACCCCTGGCTGAAGGAGGCGCGGATCAATCCGGCCGCGGTCTACGGCGGCGAGATCGGGATCATCGACGGCACGACGGATCCTGAGGCGTTCACGTCGCTCGACAGCCCGCTCGATGGTGTGGTCGACAGCGCGGCCGGCCATGGCACGTTCATCGCCGGCCTCGTGCTGCAGGCGTGTCCCGAGGCGCGGATCCTGCCGGTGCGAGTGGCCGATTCCCAGGGCGTCATCCTGGAGAACGACCTGCTCGGCGCTCTCGGACGCCTGGTCGCGCTCATGGACGACGGCTTCCGGCTCGATGTCGTGAACCTGTCGTTCAGCTACTATCACGAGTCTCCGAAGCGTGAATCCATCGACAGCGAGCTGTTCGAGCTGCTCACGCAGCTGCGTGAGCGCGGATGCGTCATCGTGTGCTCGGCCGGAAACGACGCCACAGACCGGCCGGCATCGCCCGCGTCGTTGCATCACTGGGTCGGCGATGACTGCGGGATCGCGCCGGAGGGCGACATCGCCCCGCTCGTCACGGTCGGCGCGCTGAATCCCTCGGGCCGATCCGTCGCACTGTTCTCCAACATCGGTACGTGGGTGCAGACCTACGTGCGGGGGGTCTCGGTGCTCTCCACGATCCCGACCAGCTTCCAGGGCGGCGTCCAGGCCGACCTGCGCAGCGACGAGTACGACCGGCAGCGCGAGACCCTCGACCTCGACGACTTCCAGTCGGGGTTCGCGGTGTGGAGCGGAACGTCGTTCGCGGCACCGGTCGTCGCCGGACGGATCGCCGCGAAACTGGCAGGGAAGCGGCCCAAGCCGGACCCGAAGAAGAAGCCCATCATGGCGACATCGCATATCAAGGCGACGGTGAAGGTGTGCGACGGCGTCGTAGCCGACTCGGCGAAGGAGGACCGCTCGAGACTGCGCTGAACCGGCGACTCTGCGACGGGTCGGCGCGGGGCACTACTCCGAGCGGAACCGCGCCCGCGGTGAGGCGTCGACAGGCGAGCGCGCAACGCGCCATGCTGTGTGGATGACCCTCACCGCGGCTGAGCTGTACCGTCGCGGCCGCGCACACCTGAACGCGGGACGCAACGCCGCGGCCCGACGGGAGTTCGCGCTCGCTGCCGCCCGCACCGACGATCCGGATCTGCTCGCCCGCATCGCCGGTTCCACGGCCGCCGTGGTCATCCGCCAGGGCGACCCCGGCGCGGCCGAGCGGCTGTGCCGCGAGGCGCTCGCCTATCCAGGGCTCTCACCGCACACGTCCGCGATGCTTCACGGCCAGCTCGGTCTGCTCGCGCTGGAGCGCGGGGATCTCGATGCCGCGATCGTCTGGCTGGACCAGGCGATCGAAGGAATCGGCGACGAGGCCGAGCATCGTGCGCCGATGCTGCTCAACCGCAGCCTGGCGCACATGCGAGCGGGCCGCTTCGGCGCGGCGCGCGCCGACCTCGAACGCGCCGCCCCCGACTATGCGGCCACGGGGAACGACGTCGAGCGCGCCATGGCGGTGCACAACGCCGGCTATGCCGCACTCCTGGAGGGCGACCTGGTCGCTGCGCTCTCGACGATGGCCACGGCCCGTGACGCCCTCACCGCGGCCTCCGCGGTGAACGCCGCGATCTGCGACCTCGACCGCGCGGAGGTCCTCCGCGACGCCGGGCTGGTGGTGGAGGCGGAGGCCAGTCTCACGCGCGTCGCCCAGACGTTCGGTGCGCACCGTATGCCGCAGGCGCGCGCAGAGGCGGAGTTCCATCTCGCTCGTGCGCTGCTCACCCATGCTCCGGCCCGCGCGGAACTCGTCGCACGGGGCGCCGCACGGCGATTCCGTCGGGTGCACGCGGAGTGGTGGGCGCTTCGTGCCGACGCCATCGGAGTGCGTGCAGCGCTGCTGGCCTCGATCCCCGATGGGAGATACAGCACCGGTGATCGCACCGGCGTCCCGGCGCGGCGCGTCGATGTCGGCGCGTCCGAAGAAGTGGCCGAGGCGTTGCGAGGGTACGGGTTGGAGGCCGAGGCCGAAGCCGTCGAGCTGACTGCTCAGCTGTGGCGGGCGCGGATGGGAATCGACGACGGGGCGAACGGCCGCGTGCGCGTCCACGCGAGCGCGCCGATCCAGCTCACCCTTCTCACCCGCCAGGTGCAGGCGGCACGCGCGCTGGGTCGGGGGCGCGAGGACCTGGTGCGTGCTCGGGCCGCCGCCGGACTGGAGGCGCTCAGCGACTGGCAGGCATCGTTCGGAAGCCTCGATCTCGCGACGTCCCTCGCCATGTACGGGGAGGGGCTGATCTATGCGGGACTCCAGTCCGCCGTTCGTTCGATGCGGCCGGACGTGGTGTTCGAGTGGTCCGAGCGCGCCCGTTTCCTGAATCAGGAGGTCGTGCCGCTTCGTCCGCCGCCGGATCCCGAGCTGGCGGCGGATCTCTCGGAACTGCGGGCGCTGCGCGTGGAGGGCGGCCCCGACTGGCTGGCCTCGGAGCGTGCCCGTGAGGTGGGCGAGCAGGTTCGTCAGCGCCAATGGGCCGCGTTGGGTGCGGCGGGGAGACGCCCTCGCGCCTCGCTCGAAGAGCTGCAGGCGGGCTTGGACGACGAGACGGCATCGGTCTCCTACGTATTCGATCGCACCGGGCTGGTGGCCGTTGCGGCGCGGCGGGATCGTGCCAGCGTGGTGCCGATCGAGGCGTGGCCGGAGGTGGCGCGGAGCGTCGCCGCGCTGCGGGCCGAAGCGGACGTCAGCGCCGCCGTCCGCGCCGGCCCCATGGCCGCCGTCGTCCAGCGCTCGCTCGACGACCGTGTGGCGTCTCTGTCGGCAGCGCTCCTCGACCCGGTGGCGGAGGTCGTCGGCGATCGGAAGCTGGTGCTCAGCGTCCCCGGCATCCTGGGCGGCATCCCGTGGGCGCTGTTGCCGGCCCTTCGGGGGAGGATCTTCACCGTCGCCACCTCGGCGTCCCAGTGGCTGGCGACGCGGGAGCACCCCGCCGGACGGCGGGTCGCCTTCGCGGCCGGACCGCGCGTCGAGCGGGCCGGCGAGGAAGTGGCGCGCGCCGCGGAGGCGTGGCCCGATCCCATCGTCCTGCACGACGAGGACGCGTCGGTCGTGGCGCTCACCCGCACCGCCTCACGCGTCGACATCCTCCACGTCGCGGCCCATGGCCGCCATTCCGCTGAGCACCCGCTGTTCTCGGGTCTGCAGCTCCACGACGGCACCCTGTTCGGCTACGACGTCGATCTGATCGAGAAGGTGCCGCACACGGTCGTGCTCTCGGCCTGCGAGGTCGGGCGGTCGTCCATCCGCTGGCATGAGGAGGCCGTCGGGATGACCCGCGTCTGGCTCCACGCCGGATCGCGCAGTGTCGTCGCGGCGCCCGTCGTGGTCGCCGACGACGCGGCCTGCGAGCTTCTGGGAGCGATGCACGAGGGTCTGGCGGCGGGCGTCGGACCGTCGACCGCACTGGCCCAGGCGTCCCGGCGCACCGGCATCGTCGCTCCGTTCCAGGTGCACGGCACCGGCTTCTGAGATTTCTCCCGCCGTGTATCAGGGTCGCCGGCGAGGACTCCTGGTCATCGGAACGGCTCGTGCACGCCGACCGGGGGGCCGGGTGCAGAGCAGAAGGCCGATTCTGGGGAACGCAGGTCGGGCTGCGGGTCTTCGCGCCGATCCATGAGGGGCGCCGCACTGGGGACTGGGGCGGCGCCCCTCCTCCGTGTGCCCGTCGGACTCAGGCGCGCGAGGAGTTCGCGGTGCGCCCGCGCACGATGCCCACGAACGCATCGACGGCGGGCGTGGTGCGGTCCACCGACCACGCCAGCGCCACCGTGGAGGCGGGGCCGTCCAGAAGCGGCCGGTACTCGACGTCCTTGCGCTGGTGAAGGCGCGCGAGCGACATCGGCACCACGACGATCCCCACCCCTGCCGCGACGGTCGCGATCGCCTCAGCCGTGTCGGCCGGGGGAGCGAAGCGCGGCTTCTCGGTGCCGGGTGCACGGATGCCGAGCACATCGTCCTGCGGAACGATCAGCACCTCTCCGACGAGGTCGGCGGTATCGAGCTCTGCGGCAGCCGTCAGGTGGGACTCCTTCGCGCAGACGACGACCGGCACCTCGTCGTAGAGCGGGATGACGTGAAGCCCGTCCTTGTCGATCGGCAGTCGCACCAGCGCGGCGTCGACCTCGCCGTCGACGAGAGCCTGTCGCTGGTCGGCGAACGCCAGGGGCACGAGCTCGAGGCTCGTGCGCGGCATCCGTTCCTTCCAGGTGTCGATCCACTTGCCCGGGGTCGCACCGGGGATCGCGCCGAGGAGGAACGTCGTCGGCATGGGCTCGGCGGGAGGCGTCGGCGACGGCCCGGGCGACGGTTGCGGTCGCTGGAGCTTCGCGGGTCTCGCCTTCGCCGCGGAGCCGGATGCGGCGCCACGGCGCTTGCCTGCGGCATCCCGTCCCCGTCCGCCCGCGCGCGACCCGCCCTTCGCCATACCGTTCAGCGTAAGCCCGGGCGCTATGGTTCGCTCATGGTGGCTATCCTCGCAACGGTCTTCGCAGCGCTGGCGGCGCTGCTGCACGTGTACATCTTCGTGATGGAGAGCGTGCAGTGGACGCAGCCCAAGGTCTGGAAACGGTTCGGCGTCGCCGACCAGGCGGCCGCTGACACGACGAAGCCGATGGCGTACAACCAGGGCTTCTACAACCTGTTCCTCGCCATCGGCGTGGTGATCGGTCTCGTGCTGATCTACGCGGGAGCGGATGCCGAGCCCGTGCGCGCGGCGGGGCTCGCGCTCGTGCTGTTCAGCCTCGGCTCCATGGTCGCGGCTGCGCTCGTGCTGCTCACCACGGGCATGAAATACCTGCGCCCCGCGCTCATCCAGGGGACGCTGCCGCTCATCGGGTTCGTGCTGTTCCTCTTCGCCTGAGGGCTCAACCGCACGCGCCCCACCGGCCCGCTTCGGCGGCGACCGCCGCCGACTCGAGGGCGCGGAGAAGCGCCTCCTGGCTACGGTTGGGGGAGTACATCTCCACGCGCGCATCACCCTGCGCCACGAGCTCCCCGTTGACGAACCTGCCGTCGGGCGTCCAGACGTAGAGCAGCGTTCGACCGTACTGGTCGTGCACCTCGGCATCGGGCGCCACCCAGATCGTCGACCCCGCGGGGACGAGAGCGGTCAGCTTCGCCGTCGCCTCCGTGCCCCAGCAGTCGGGTTCGGGCGAGATCTCGGGGGTGTCGATTCCGAGCAGGCGGACGCGCGTCGACGCGACGTCGGTGACGACGGCGTTCGGCGTCACCGCCCGGGCGCGCAGCGTGTCGCCGTCGTGCACGCTCTCGACCGTCATCTCGAACGCATCGGTCGGGATGGCGGGACTCGTCGGCGCGGGGCCGGGCGTCGCAGGGCCGACCTCTGGCGAATCGCCGTCGTGCCCGGCCCACCACCAGATCGCCGCGCCCGCCACGGCGAGCACGAGGATTCCGATGAGGACGCGCCTGTACACGTCGCGAGCCTAAGCGGTGCCCGCGACTTGCGGAGATCGCGCCTCAGGCCGCCAGGCGCAGGCCCCGCTGGTCGGTGGCGACGCGCTCGCCGTCGGCGATCGTCTGGTCATCGCCGATGAGCGAGCCACCGGCGACGCGAGCGTCGTGACCCACCTGGGTGCGGACGCCGATCTTCGCCTTCGGGCCGATCGCGGCACGCGGGCCGATGTGCGCGTGGGGCTCGATGACGGCGTCGGGGCCGATCACCGCGTCCGTCTCGACCCAGACACCACGGCCGACATGTGCGCCCGCGGCGATCTGCACGCCCGGTTCGACATACGATCCCGCTTCGACGACGGCGCTCGGGTGCACCTTCGCTCCGTGCGCGATCAGACCACGGCCGTTGACATGCTTGCGGTAGCGCAGCGTCTCGCCCTGGTCGTTCTCGATGTCGATGTAGTTCTTGCCCACGGTCCCCTCCTGGAGCCAGCACATGGTGCTGAGTACAGAAATAACCGGGGGCAGGGCACATATATTCCCGCGCATCGGATCGATTCGGATGCCGCGATCACGGGCCCTCGGAGACCTCACGCCTGAGGGGCGCAGCGGCTCAGCCGGCGACGAACTCGTCGGCGGCAGACAGCGCACGGTCGATCACGTCGAGGCCGCGCTGCAGCTCATCCTCGGTGATCACGAGCGGCGGGGCGACGTGCACGCGGTTGAAATGCGTGAAGGGCCACACGCCCTCGCGCTTGCACGCCGCGGCGACGGCGGCGATGGGTGCGGCATCCGCACCGCCCGCGTTGAACGGCACCAGCTGCTCGCGGGTCTCGCGGTCCTTGACGAGCTCGATCGCCCAGAACAGCCCCATGCCGCGCACGTCGCCGACGGACGGATGCCGCGAGGCGATGTCGCGCAGCCGCGGCTCGACCACGCGCGAACCGAGGTCGCGGACGCGCTCGAGGATGCCGTCGCGCTCGAAGACCTCGAACGTCGCGACGCCCGCTGCGCACGCCAGCGGGTGCCCGGAGTAGGTGAGCCCGCCGGGGAACGACACGGTGTCGAAGTGCGCCGCGATGCGGTCGGAGATGACGACGCCGCCGAGCGGCACGTAGCCCGAGTTGACGCCCTTGGCGAAGGTGATGAGGTCGGGCCGCACGTCGAACGCCTGGAAGGCGAACCACTCGCCCACGCGCCCGAAGCCCACCATCACCTCGTCGGCGATGTAGACGATGCCGAAGCGGTCGCACAGCTCGCGAACGCCGGCGAGGTACCCGGGCGGCGGCACCAGCACGCCGTTCGTGCCGACGATCGTCTCGATGAGGATCGCGGCGATCGTCGAGGCGCCCTCGAGCACGATGGTCTGCTCGAGGTGCTCGAGCGCGCGCTGGGTCTCTTCCTCAGGGCTCGAGGAGTGGAACGCCGAGCGGTAGGGGTAGGGGCCGAAGAACTTCGCCGTCGACCCGTCGCCCGGTTCGTTCGGCCAGCGCCGCGGGTCGCCGGTCAGTGAGATCGCGGTGGTCGTGTTGCCGTGGTAGCTGCGGTACATCGACAAAACCTTGCGGCGACCCGTCACCAGGCGTGCCATGCGCACGGCATTCTCGTTCGCGTCGGCGCCGCCGTTCGTGAAGAACACCTTCTCGAAGCCGTCGCCCGCGACCTCCGCGATGCGTCGGGCGAGCTCTCCCCGCACGTCGTTCGCCATCGACGGCTGGATCGTCGAGAGTCGGCCCGCCTGCCGCTGGATGGCCTCGACGAGATCCGGATGCTGGTGGCCCAGGTTCAGGTTCACCAGCTGCGAGCTGAAGTCGAGGTAGGCGTTGCCGCTGTAGTCCCAGAACGTCGAACCCTCGCCGGCGGCGACGGGGAGCGGGTCGATGAGCGCCTGCGCGCTCCACGAGTGGAACACGTGCGCGCGGTCGTCCGCGCGCACGCGTGCGTCGGCCTCGAGGTCGGGGAGCGCCCGGGGGTCACCTGCCGGATCGGTGTGGACGGCGGCGGCGAGCGTGTCGGTCATGGGGAGTCCTCTCCTGTTGCGGTCGTTGAGCGAGCGAGGAACGAGCGAGACGAAACGCGTGCTGATCGCGAGCAACGTCCGGCGCGTTTCGTCTCGCTTCGCTCGCTCAACGACCGAATGCGCGTCAGTTGTTCTGGGGGAAGCCGAGGTTGATGCCGGTGTGGCCGGACTGGCTGCGCGTGGCGGGGTCGAGCCAGCGGCTGGTGATGGCCTTCTCGCGGGTGAAGAAGTCGAACCCGTGCACCCCGTAGGCTTTCGCGTCGCCGAAGAGGGACTGCTTCCAGCCGCCGAAGGAGTGGTAGGCGACCGGAACCGGGATGGGCACGTTGATGCCGATCATGCCGACCTGCACCTCGTTCTGGAAGCGGCGGGCGGCTCCGCCGTCGTTGGTGAAGATCGCGGTGCCGTTGCCGAACTGGCCGGAGTTGATCAGCTCGAGGCCCTCGTCGTACGACTGCACGCGCACGACGGAGAGGACCGGTCCGAAGATCTCCTCCTGGTACGCACGGCTGGTGGTGGGGATGTCGTCGATGAGGGTGGGGCCGAAGAAGAACCCGTCCTCGTGCCCGTCGACGGTGAAGCCGCGGCCGTCGACGACGATCTTCGCGCCGTCCGCCTCGGCGATGTCGACGTAGCTTGCGACCTTGTCGCGGTGCACGTCGGTGATCAAAGGGCCCATGTCGGGCTCGACGCCGTGGACACCCGCGCCGTTGCCGATGCGCAGCTTCGCGATCCGCTCCTGGATCTTCGCGATGAGGTCGTCGGCGACCGGCTCGACGGCCAGCACCACCGAGATCGCCATGCAGCGCTCGCCCGCCGCACCGTAGCCGGCGTTGACGGCCTGGTCGGCGACCAGGTCGAGGTCGGCATCCGGCAGCACCAGCATGTGGTTCTTCGCGCCGCCCAGCGCCTGCACCCGCTTGCCGTGCTTCGACGCGGTCTCGTAGATGTACTGGGCGATCGGCGTCGAGCCGACGAACGAGATCGACTGCACGTCCGGGCTCTCGAGAAGCCCGTCGACCGCGAGCTTGTCGCCCTGCAGGACCGTGAAGACGCCGTCGGGCAGCCCGGCTTCCTTCCAGAGCGCCGCCAGCCACAGCGCGGCCGACGGGTCCTTCTCGCTCGGCTTGAGCACGACGGCGTTGCCGGCCGCGATGGCGATCGGGAAGAACCACATCGGCACCATTGCGGGGAAGTTGAACGGGCTGATGATGCCGACGACGCCGAGCGGCTGCTTCAGCGAGTACACGTCGATGCCGCTCGAGGCGTTTTCGCTGAACGCGCCCTTGAGGAAATGGGGGAACCCCGTCGCCAGCTCGACGACCTCCTGGCCGCGCAGGATCTCGCCCATGGCGTCGGAGACGACCTTGCCGTGCTCGGCCGTGATGATCTCGGCCAGCTCCCGCTTGCGGGTGTTCAGCAGCTCGCGGAAGCTGAACAGCACCGACTGCCGTCGGGCGAGGGAGAACTGCGACCACACCTCGTATCCGCGCACCGCCGACGCGATCGCGGCGTCGATCTCGGCCCTGTCCGCCAGCGCGACCTGTGCCGACACGGCGCCGGTCGCCGGGTTGTACACGGGGGCGGTACGGCCGGATGTCGACGCGCGCTCGGCGCCATCGATCCAGTGCGGGATCACTCTCGCATCGGCCTCCGTGGTCGCCGTGGCGACAGCGATCTCGGCAATGCTCATGGGTGGCCCCTTTCGGCGTCGGACAGATCGTGTGGCGATCCCTTAGGCTTGGCGCGTCCCAGCCTGTCAGAGAAGAAGAGGCGAATACGGTGCCCGACCGTCGCGAAGATCGCACGATCCAAACGGATCGTCCGGCTGATCGAGCCGCAGATGAGACCCTGCCCACCGTGCGCGAGGTGATCGCGCTCGACGCGGTCGCGCACGGTGTGCCCGAAGTGCTCGTCGGCGACGACGCGCTCGACGCGCGCGTGCGCTGGCTGCATGTGTCGGACAGTGCGGGGGTGGCCCGCCTGCTCGACGGCGGGGAACTCCTGCTGTCCACCGGCTCGTCGTGGCCGGTCGAGCCCGCCGACCTCCGGCGGTTCATCGACGAACTCGCCGACGCCGGTCTCTCGGGTCTGGTGCTGGAACTCGGCACGCACTACCGCTACGTGCCGGCGGTGGTCGTCGAGGCGGCCGCCGCGCGCGGCCTCGCCCTCATCGTGCTGCACCGCGAGGTGAAGTTCGTCACCGTCACCGAGGCGGTGCACAGCCGCATCATCACGGGGCAGACCGACGCGCTGCGGGCGCGCGACGAGGTGCGCGAGCGCTTCACCGCGCTCGTGCTGCGCGGCTCGCCGGCCGACTTCATCGTGTACCAGCTCGCGCAGACGCTCGGTGCGCCGATCCTGCTCGAGAACCTCGGCTATGAGGTCGTGGCGGCCGAGGTGCCGCTCGCGATGGAGGAGGAGCTCTTCACCGACTGGGAGCTGCGATCTCGCTCCGCCCATCGACGTTCCGAGCAGCGACGCGAGCGCGGCGCGGTGGCCAGCGCCGACGACTGGCTCATCGTCCCGGTCGAGGCACGCGGCATCCGCTGGGGCAACCTCATCGCCCTGCCCGGTCCGGAGCACGCGGCCGGCCGCATGGCGGTGCTCGAGCAGGGCGCCATCGCCCTCGCGGTCGGGCGCCTCGCGGACGGCGACGCCGACGAGTGGGTGCGCATCGGCCGCCGCCGCCTGGTGGACAGACTGCTCGCGGGCCGCTTCGCGGGCGTCGGCGGGGCGGCCGCGCGCCTGGAGGCGGCGGGGCTGCCGCTGCGCGGCGCCCAGCTGCACGGTCTCGTGGTGTCGGGTGCGCCTGTCGCGGTGGAAAGAGCGGATGCCGCGGCCCGCGCCCTGCGCGGACGCGCCCTGGCCGGCTCGGCGCCGACCGGCGTCGCACCGCCGGCGGCGACGATGCTGGTGTCGCTCCCGCCGGATGCGGTGTTCGACGACGCCGCCGTGGTGGCGTTCGTGCGGGCACTCGTCGACGCCGCCGACCTCGAGCGGGTCACCGTGTCGGTCGGTCGCGGCGCCGAAGGCATCGACGCGGCCCTCGCCTCGGTGCACGAGGCCGTCGACCTGGCAGGCGGCCGACGTCGCCGCACCGGCCGCGGACCCCATCTCCGCCGAGCCGAGAACCGCCCGCTCGTGCAGTTGGTCGCGGCGCTGCGCGACGACCACCGGGTGCTCGAGCACGGCGAGCGCATGCTGGCGCCGCTCATCGCGCACGACCTGTCGCGCTCCGGGGATCTGCTCGACGTCCTCGAGGCGATGCTCGCGCACCCCGGCAATCGCACGGCGGCGGCCGGGGCATCCCATCTCTCCCGCTCGGTGTTCTACCAGCGCATCGCGCTCATCGAGGAGCTGCTGGGTGCCGATCTCGACGACGGCGAGACTCAGACCGCGTTGCACCTCGCGCTGCTGGTGCGGAGGTCTGCGGGGCGCTAGCGACGACGGCGGCTCGACTCAGGGCAGGCGCGGGTCGATCATCGTCATGCCGGCGGGGGTGGCCCGGTCCAGCGCGGGCAGCAGCGATGCCGCCTCCGACAGTCCGACGACGCGCTCGATGAGCGACTCGGGGTGGAGCGTGCCGGACGCGATGAGCTCCAGCATCCCGGGATAGTCCGCCGCCGCCATGCCGTGGCTGCCGAGCAGGTCGAGCTCCCACCCGATGACGCGCGACATCGGCACGCGCGGATGCCCGTCGACCGGCGGAAGCAGTCCGATCTGCACGTGACGTCCGCGTCGGCGGAGGCTGAGGATCGCGTCGCTGCAGGTCTGCTCGCTGCCGACAGCATCCACCGACACGTGTGTGCCGCCCCGGCTCAGCTCGTGGACGCGCGCGGGCACGTCGGTGCCGTCGGCGAGGACCGCATGGTCTGCGCCGAGAAGGGATGCCGCATCCAGCGCCGGCCGGCTGCGGTCGACCACGATGACACGGGCGCCGAGCGCCTTCGCGATCATGACGGCGCTGAGGCCGACGCCGCCGGCGCCGACGATCGTCACCCACTCGTCGGACGCCAGCCGGGCGCGGCCGACGAGACCGCGGTACGCGGTGGCGAAGCGGCACCCGAGCGCGGCGGCGGCCTCGAAGCTCACCGAGTCGGGGATCGCCACCAGGTTCGCGTCGGCGGCGTGCAGCACGACGGATTCGGCGAACGAGCCATCGTGCGTGAAACCCGGCTGCGTCTGGTCGGGACACACCTGCGCGTCGCCCTGCCGGCACCATTCGCAGCGTCCGCAGCCGCAGACGAACGGCACGGTGACGCGGTCGCCCACGCGCCAGCGCGTGACCCCCTCGCCCACGTCCGCGATGACCCCCGCGAGCTCGTGGCCCGGCACATGCGGCAGCGAGATGTCGTCGTCGTGCCCCGCCCAGCCGTGCCAGTCGCTGCGGCACAGCCCCGTGGCGCGCACCTCGACGACCACGCCGCCCTCCGGAGCGGCGGGCGTCTGGACGTCACGGACCTCGGGCGCGACGCCGAAGGCGTCGTAGACGACTGCACGCATGCCCCCATCGTCGCACCCGTGCGGACCGCGGATCCGGGATGCCACGGCGCCATGCCTCTGCCGCCGGCGGCCGACGCTAGCCGGCGACGTAGACCTTGCGGAGCGTCTCGTGCACCGTCCAGACCGTCTGCATGCCTGCCGTCAGCTGCACCACGGAGCCCGCGGACAGCGCCACGGGCGCCAGCGAGGAGTCCGAGAACGACAGGGTCGCAGAGCCGGACAGCACGACGAAGACCTCGTCCGCCTCGACGTCGGTCGAGGTTCCGCGGGTGTGCTCCCACACGCCGATCGTGTCGGTCAGCTCGACGAAACCCGCCGAGGGAGAGCCCGACAGCACCTGGTCCACGGGCAGCGGCTCCAGCGGGACGGCGACGGTCGCGGCATCCACTCCCACACCGGGGACCATCACGAGTCGAACCCCAGCCCCACGGCGTCGAGGGTCTTCAACAGCAGGTTGCGCTTGCCCTGATTGTGGTCGGCGCGGTCCAGCGACCAGCGCGTGGCGTTGATGCCGATCGCGGCGGCGGGCTCGGGCGGGAAGGGGAGCGCGCGCTTGCGCACCATCTCGAGCCCGGTGCGTTCATTCGAGACACCGTCGAGGAGGTCGAGCATGACCTCGCCGGCGAAGCGCGTCGATCCCACGCCGAGCCCGGTGAAGCCCGCGGCGTAGGCGACGCGGCGCTCGCGGGCGGTGCCGAAGAACGCCGTGAACTGCGTCGAGGTGTCGATCGCCCCCGCCCACTGGTGCGTGAACCGCAGCCCCTCGAGCTGCGGGAACGTCGTGAAGAAGTGACCCGCGAGCCTCGCCCAGGTCTCGGGGCGCTGCTCGTACGCGGGGTCGACCTTCCGGCCGTAGTGGTAGATGGCGTCGTACCCGCCGAAGAGGATCCGGTTGTCCTTCGTGATCCGGTAGTAGTGGAACTGGTTCGCGAGGTCGCCGATCCCCTGCCGGTCCTGCCAGCCGATCGACGCGACCTGCGCGTCGGTGAGCGGCTCGGTCATGAGCACGTAGTCGTACACGGGCACGGTCATCAGCCGGTTGCGCTTGATGAGCGAGGGGAACACGTTGGTGCCGAGCGCGGCCCGGGATGCCTCCACCCGGCCGTCTGCGGTCGCCACCACGACGCCCGGGCCTGTCGTGTCGAGCCCGGTCACGTGCGAGCGCTCGAAGATCTCGATCCCGCGCTCCTCGCACACGCGAGCCAGTTCGGCAGCCATGCGTGCGGGGTGCACCATGCCGCACGCGTGCTTCTCCCAGACCGCCGCGAGATACGTGGGGGAGTGGACGGATGCCTGGGCCTCCGCCTGATCGAGATAGACGACGCCCTCCTCGCCCTCGGCCGCCCATTCCTTCAGCCATTCGACCTGGTGGGGTTCCACGGCCGGCGCCAGCTGGCCGGTGCGCTCGAACTGGAAGTCCATGCCGTAGCGGGCCTCGGAGGCTTCGATCGCGTCGAGGTTCTCGCGGCCCAGCCGGTCGAGGAGCGGCATCTCGTCGGGCCAGCGGGCCACGCCGTTCTCGTGGCCGTGCGTGAGGCTCGCCTCGCAGAAGCCGCCGTTGCGACCCGAGGCCGCCCAGCCGACGCGTTGCGCCTCGACGATCACGACCTTCGCGCCCGGGTCGCGTTCGGTGGCGAGCAGCGCGGTCCACAGGCCGGTGTAGCCGCCGCCGACGACGACCAGGTCGGCGCGATGCGTGCCGACGAGCGAGGGCCGGTCGGGCCGCAGGCTCTCGGGAAGGTCGTCACGCCAGAAGACCGCGTGCTGTGTGCCGGCGAGGGAGTGCTGGACGACGGATGCTGCCGGCCGCTGTCGTTCGAAGACGGTCGTGCCCACGGTTATCAACTCCGATGCGGGTGTGTGGTGCTCCCATCCTCGCCCGTCGGCGGCAGCGGCGCGGGCCTCGCGTGTCGCAAGTTGTCCGTCGGCCGGACAGGTTGTCGTACGCCGGCGCCGATCGGGTCAGCGGGCGGGAACCAGCGCGGCGGCGAGCGCGTCGACGTCGGCCACGCGGGCGTACGTGCCGTTCAGCGCCGCCATGAACGCCAGATGCACCTGCGCGCCGGGCACGGTCCGGCCGTCGTAGGCGAGGTCGGGCGCAGCGCACGCGTCCTGCGCGACGGCCAGGCGGAACCCCAGATCGGATGCCGCGCGCACGGTCGCGTCGACGCACATGCTCGACATCATCCCGGCGACGACGATCTCGTCCGGTGCCGCGGCGCGCAGCAGAGCCTCGAGTCCCGTGCCGAGGAAGGCGTTCGGCTCGTGCTTGACGATGACGTCCTCGGAGCCGTCCGGCGCCACACGCGGATCGAATTCGACGCCGGGGGTGCCGGCGGCGAAGAACGCGGCATCCGGACCGCTCGACACGTGCTGCACGTGCACGACCCGCTCACCCGCCGCCCGGAAGGCGGCGAGGAGTCGCGCGGCGGCATCGGCGGCCGCATCCGTGTCGACGAGCGGATGCCTTCCTCCGGGAAAGTAGTCGCGCTGGATGTCGATGAGGAGCAGGAGTCGGGTCACGGCATCAGCCTATGACCGCTCCCCCCACTTGTTCGTCCGTCGTATATGTACGCGAATCCCGGGGTTCTGCGTACATATACGACGGACGAACGGGGGGGGGAGGGGGGAGGGGAG